>JAYWGD010000027.1:0-3250 GCA_043778435.1 Myxococcales bacterium
AACAACACGCGCGTCATCCCTGCGCGGCTCAAAGGGCACAAGGTAGCCTCGGGCGGGCGAGTCGAGATCTTCCTGCTCTCAGACGCTTCGAGCCTTGAGTCTCCCCACACGTGGGTGGCAATGGGACGCGCGTCCAAAGGGCTCGCCGAAGGCACGCAGATGGCCTTCGGTCCGCTGCGCGCCCGCATCGGTGCAAGCGCTTTGGAGCGCGGAACATTTCACGTGCACTTTACACTCGAAGGCACTGGACGCGTCGAAGAAGCGCTGCGCGCGGAAGGCCATATGCCGCTGCCGCCGTACATCGCGCGCGATGCCACAGCGAGCGACACGGAACGCTATCAAACGGTGTTCGCCAAGCACGATGGCGCCGTGGCCGCACCCACCGCAGGGCTTCATCTCTCAGAGCGACTGCTCGCCGAACTGCGCGCGCGAGGCTGCGAGTTTGCTGAGGTCACCCTGCATGTGGGTGCCGGCACATTCAAGACGGTGACGGCCGAAGACCTAGACACTCACCCCATGCACTCTGAGCGCTATGAAGTGAACGAAGCCACTGCCGCCGCGGTGCGTGCAGCCCGCGCGGAGGGGCGAGCCGTGCTGGCCATCGGAACCACGGCCGTGCGCGCGCTGGAGAGCGCTTCGCTCGCAACAGGCCACGTACAAGCAAGCCAGGGCGAAACCCGTTTGCTTATCCAACCGGGGTTTCCCTTCAGCGCGGTAGACGTCATGCTCACCAACTTTCACCTGCCAAAAAGCACGTTGTTGGCACTGGTTTATGCCTTTGCAGGCAGTGAGCGCATGCGTGCAGCTTACACGCACGCCATCGATGCAAGGTACAAGTTTTACTCTTACGGCGACGCCATGTTGCTTGAGCGAGAAGGAGCCTAACGCCCATGCCTCGCCTCTTGCCCGAAGTGTTTTCATATACTGCCACGCACACCGATGGCCTCGCGCGTACGGGCGTGCTGCACACGCCGCACGCCGACGTGCTTACGCCTACCTTTATGCCAGTGGGCACGCAGGGCACCGTGAAGACGCTCACGATGAACGAGGTGGAAAGCACGGGCGCGCAGATCGTTTTGGGCAACACGTACCACCTGTGGCTGCGTCCTGGCGCCGACGCTGTTGCGGCCCACGGCGGCCTGCATGAGATGACACGATGGAAACGCGCGATGCTCACCGACAGCGGTGGGTTCCAAGCGTTTTCTCTGGGGCAAACTTCGCGCGGCGGCACGGCCCTCGCCAAACTCACCGAAGAGGGCGTCACATTTCGCTCCCACTTGGATGGCGCCAAGTTGTTTTTGAGCCCCGAGGAGGCCGTGCGCGTGCAAGCCAAGCTTGGGGCCGACATCCAGATGCAATTGGATGTGTGTCCACCTGGTGGTTCCGAACGCAAGGTCGTGGAAAGGGCCGTGGCGCAGACCACGCGTTGGGCGGAGCGAGCGCTCGCCACCGACCGCGCCCCAAACCAAGCCTTGTTCGGAATCGTGCAAGGTGCATGCTTTACCGACTTACGCCGCAGCCACGCAGATGAGCTTGGCGCCCTTGACTTTGATGGCTTGGCGATGGGCGGGTTTAGCGTGGGTGAGCCTATCGAACACATGCACGCGGCGTTGCCCGAGGTGGCTCCGCACTTGGACCCAAGCCGCCCGCGTTATCTCATGGGGGTAGGCACGCCGACCGACTTGCTGGTGGGCGTGGAGTCGGGCCTAGACTTGTTCGATTGCGTGCTCCCTACACGAAACGCCAGGAACGGCCAGGCCCTTACCCGCTTTGGCCGTGTGGTCATCAAGCAGGCCCGCTACAAGACCGACATGGGCCAACTCGATGCAGAGTGCACCTGTCATTGCTGCACCGGAGGCTATACGCGCGCCTACCTGCGGCACTTGTACATTGCAGGCGAAGTACTGCTTTTGCGGCTTTTTTCGCTGCACAATCTGCACTATTACGCCGAGCTCATGGCGGGCGCCCGCATGGCCATCGCAGCCGGAACGTTTGCGCAATACAAGGCGGGCGCGCTCGACCGCATCGCCCGCGGGGAGTAACGCGGGAGGCTTTGCTCAACATGGCAAGCGGGGTCGCGCTCTGCTAGCCTTTTGCCATGACATTGCTCTCTGAGGCGCACGCGCGTGAACTGGCCGTGATAGCCGCTAGCTTCCTGCGCGACACGGGTCACCTGTTCGACGGCGCTGTGCTTGTGGAACCCACGGCCGAGTTCTTTCCTGACGAGGTGAGGCCCTCGGCCGAAGCCGTAGAGCTGTTGTTCTCGCGTGTATGTTCGTACACACCGCTGCCAGAAGATGCGCCCTACACCTTTGCCTTTGTAGAGGCCGAGGACCAAACCGGCGGCGCATGCGGTACCGGAGCCTGCGCCGCGCCCGGCGAGAGCGACAAGGTCACGTTGGCCGTGCGGCATGGTGCATCTTACATCCTTCCCATCGACATCCAGTGCGCAGGCAAAGCGGAGGGCTTGATGGCCACACTCTCGCGCCACGCCGGGTCACTGGTCTACGCGCTTGCCGAAACGCAAGCGCCGAGCTCCCACCTGGGCGACAACAGCGAAGTGATCGCTTCGCTTTCGGGCCTGAGCTTGCTGTTGCTCATTGGTTCGCATGTATACTGCAAAGGTTGCAGCACCGTGCGATTCGATCGCTACACCTCGCTTGCACCCAATGAGCTTGCTTGGCTTACAGCATTGTTTATGCAGCTACACGGCGTGCCCGCGAGCCGCGCCCGCAAGCACCTGAGCGGCACTTCATTGGAGCTTTTCGATGAGGCAATTTGTTGGTTCGGCGACAGACCAAGCTTGGTCGCTGATCTGCGATCACGGCCCGACGATGTCGCCAGAGGAGGAGGAGATTTCTCGCCCCGTGCGAAGGGCTTCTTGGCCAAGTTGTGGGGTGCAGCATGAAGCGCGAACTTCCTTCTGAGGGCAGCGCCGCACTCGACGTGTATGTACGCACCTACGAGTCTTTGCTGCGCTCTACAGGTATCGTCGAGGTGCGAGCCTTTGAGGAAGCGCACGCGTATTCGCAATCGTCGCTGCACACGGGCGCGCTTTTGCCAGAGCCCGATCTGTCGGCATTCGCTTACGCCGCCGCGCGATTGCCGGACGACATTGTCGACACGGAGCTTGTTGTGCTCGCGCAATCCCACGAGCTGTTCGAAGCACACGGCTATGAGATTCGATCTTGGCCCGCCGTGAAGACCCGAGGTCGCCGTCGCCCGACCCGCTATGCCGATGCCACGCTTG
>JAYWGD010000028.1:0-3241 GCA_043778435.1 Myxococcales bacterium
GCTCACGGCTACATCCGTCACGCGAGCCACATGCTCGCTTTTGATTTTCGCTGCCGCCTTTGCCTCATTCAAAAAACGCGACAGCGCCTCATCGTGATGCAGGTATTGTGCAAGCAGCACTTTGATGGCAACGGGCTCTCCGAGAACCTCGTGCTGAGCGAGGTAAACCTCGCCCATGCCACCTTGTGCGAGCAAACGCTCGACAACATATTTGCCGCCCAACCGTTCTCCTTCGTTGAGGCTGCCTCGAATCACAGGACGTAGCTTAGCGGATCTCTGGCGAAGCGCGACTTATTGCAAATATGCGTGTCCTCAATCTGCGAACCTAGGGAGCGGAGACGGCGATGGTTTTGTAAAAATTCTGCAGGGCCATCATTTGTTGCAGCGAATAGTCAAGGCCCGTCTGCCCAGCGGTAAAAGCACCCGGCGCGGTTTTTGCAGGTTCATTCCCGCCGGCAATGGTTCGAAACCATTTTTGTACTTGTGCCGCGGTGGCTCCCCGTGGCGCCACCATTCCATCGAGAGGAAGTGCCACGTTGGACTGAAATTGCGCGGTCGCGTGACAGCTCATGCACGACGACGCAGGATTGTCGGCGGGACCATTGAGGCGACCGCCAACCCCAAAAGTATTGCGCGCCATGGTGGGGCAACCCTTGGCGACAACCGTCTCGCTCAAAGGTCCGGTGCTGGCAACAGAGACGTTCTCGTCATTGCCCCAAGCAACCCCAACGGGCATCATGCGATGCCAAGCGCTCTCGCCCTGAGCCGCTCCGGCTGGCACGTTGGGGTCGTAGGCATAGGTGCCGAATATCCACTGGGATTTGCCCGCGCGGGCATCCTTCACGGCAATATCTACCTGGGCCAGATTCACATCTTTGATCACATGTGCGAAATCACGTGCCATCGTCGCGTTGATGTTGCCCTTCCACGAATACGTGTTCTTAAGCCACGGCACTTGCTCCGGCGTGGCGGCCGTAAACAAGAACTTCACAACAACCGATCCATAGAGGAAATTGCTTGCCGCAACCGGTGGCTTCGCAGCGCCTGAAGTCCAAACCCGGCCCAATGTATATCCGTCGAGGTCGTTGTAAAAACCAACACCCCAATTCTGTACGGCGATGGTTTGTGTGGGCGCAAGTTGAAACTTCGACGCATCCCGTTCGCGCGTTAGCCCATGGATTCCCTCACGCGGCGCGAGACCTACGTGCAACCAAGGAACGCCATACCAGCCTTTTGCACCCACATCGTTGAAGTGATTGGGCCACGCGGGATTGGTGCTGCCATCCGCTTTCCAAATGCCAAGACCCGCAAAAACATAGCGGCGTACCGCCAACATGTAAGCATCAGGGTCGGTCTTAAAATCAATCTTCGCCCAAGGAAAAGACGCCGGATTGGTGGTCGGCCTGGTCTTCGGGTAGTTCTGAGAAAGCTTAAACTTAATGGCCTTTGGATCGGCAAGATAGGCCGCCGGCAAGCGGTCCAACGAATCCACGAAAGGCGCGCCCGCTTTGAGCTCGTTCTCCTCGCTTTCTTCCACCGACACATCGGTTGCACATGCGGAGGCCACCAGCCCGGCCACAACAATCAGAGGCAACAACAACCTGCACTGAGCGAGCCGCAACGTCGATTTCATGGCGGTTAAGGCTGAGCGAATCACATGCACACGTCAAGTAATCGGTAGGCAGCGGCGGACACTTGAGCGCGTAGCTATCTTGCCGTGTGCGCGATGTCTGCAGTTGCCTACACGCTCGTACTCGCCAGCAACCATGCATCGAGATCGCTCAGCGCCTGCTCTGCCAAAATGTCGTAGCGCTCCTTCTTGCCCAGTTTGCGATTGGGGTGTGGGGGCATGCACGCCCACGTCAGATTCGAGGGTTGGTAATCGTCACGCTTGCGCCGCAAATGCCCAAGAAGTCCTCCAAGCGCAGTCGTCTCAGGCGGCGCAATCCACGATTGGTCTTGGAGCTCGGCCACAATCATTAAGCCACACAAAAGCCCACACGCTGCACTCTCCACATAGCCTTCCACACCTGTGATTTGCCCCGCCAATCGCACATCGGGTCTGGACAAGAGCTCGAGCTTTGAGCCCAACACCTCGGGCGAATTGACGAACGTATTGCGATGCACGCTTCCGAAGCGCACGAACTCGGCCGACTCCAAGCCGGGGATCATGCGGAGCACGCGTGCCTGTTCTCCATAAGTCATCTTGGTCTGAAACCCGACCAGATTGTAGGCGGTACAGCCTGCATCCTCTTGCCGCAACTGCACCACCGCGTGAGGCCAACGCCCCGTTTTTGGATCCGTGAGACCCACAGGCTTCATCGGGCCAAATGCAAGTGTCTGCTCGCCGCGTTCGGCCATCACCTCCACGGGCAAGCATCCCTCAAAGTAGCGAATCTTCTCGAACTCTTTGGGCGCCACCTTCTCGGCTTCGCAAAGCGCACGTACAAAGCCCTGATACGTTTCCTTGTTCATCGGGCAATTGAGATAGGCAGCGTCGCCTCCTTCGCCACCCTCGCTGGTAGGCTCGCCCTTGTCCCAACGCGATGCGCGAAACACGCGATCCATATCGAGGCTCTCGGCGAGTACCACCGGCGCAATGGCGTCGTAGTAGGCCAAGTGTTTGCCACCGATGGCCTTCTCGAGATCGGCCGCGAGCTCGTCGCCCGTCAGTGGCCCCGTTGCGAGAACCGTGATCTGACCTTCGCAAGCTTCGGGCAGCGACATCACGATCTCGGACGTGCGTGTGAGCGTGGGGAGCTCATCGAGCGCGCACGTGACGTACGCCGAGAACAGCTCTCGGTCCACTGCGAGCGCGCCGCCCGCCGGCACGCGGGTGGCATCCGCGGCACGCATCACAAGCGAGCCAGCACGACGCATTTCTTCTTTGAGCAAACCAATCGCGTTGGAGAGCGCGGCGCCCCGAAACGAATTGGAACACACGAGCTCACACAATTGATCGCTGTGCTGCGCAGGCGTACGTCGCAATGGTTTTTGCTCGATCAGCGTGACCTGAACGCCGCGGCTGGCCAACTGATACGCGACCTCTGCACCGGCCAACCCACCGCCCACCACCGTCACCATACTGCTCGTCGTGCCGTCGCTCATGGCCATTGCACTTGTCACACTCAAGGCATGATTCCCAGCGTTCAGTGCGAGCGCTACGCGCGCTCAGCGTTCAGTGCGAGCGCTACGCGCGCTCAGCGTTCAGTGCGAGCGCTACGCGCGCTCAGCGTTCAGT
>JAYWGD010000029.1:0-9793 GCA_043778435.1 Myxococcales bacterium
TATTATCTCACGATGATGCATGCCGTCCACCCGCCCGCGATAGCAGCGGCGTCAGATGTCCTATACGCCTCTAGGTGCAATGAAGCACTTTGAACCACACGATGGTTGACACTCCTGCGCGATTGAGTAGACGTGCGCTTCGTCAATTCCAGGCCCGCTGGCCTTATTCGTATCGGAGAAAGCATAGATGGAGATCGTTCTCGACAAGCGTGCCGTACGTCAAATCCGGGTGTCCGCCCAGGACGCGATAGAAGAGGGCGACACCGAGACTTTGCGCGAAGATATTCTCGAAGCCTTCTCAGAAGAGCAGGTCGAAGAAGTCGAACGCCGCATCGACGACGGAGATTTTTTTGAGTTTCTCACAGACATGCTCGAAGAGTGGTCGGGGGACGATGTTGACGAGCTCTTCGAGCTACTCGACGCTCAGCTTGGCGAACTTGGAATCGACATCAAGTTCGACAAGAAGGGAACTCCTACGGCAGACGATGCCGACGAGGAAGACGAAGACGAAGAAGAGGATGAAGACGAAGAGGATGACGACACAGAGTCGTTGGAAGAAGAATTCGTCGACGCCGACTGAATCGAAAAAGGGCCGAAAGGCCTTTTTTTATTGGTTCTGCTTTGCTGCGGCGTTTTGCCAGCGCTCGTTCAAATACTCCGCGCACTTGGCGCCAGATTGCGCCTCACACCATGCAGGGATGCAACGCACATAGCGACTTGTGGGCTGCACATCTTTGAGACGCTTCAGCCATCCGCATGCAGCCGAAGCGTCGCCATGCTGTCGCTGAATCAAGGCCGCTTCGAAGGCGCCATCGTCACGCAAACGCGAGTCGGGAAAATCTCTAAACAGAGCACCCCATGCATCTTCTGCTGACCTTGTGTCGTGAAGTTGCGTGGCGTAGATGGTGGCGATGCGCGACTGGGCGATCGCGTAGGCGGGCTTCTCGTAGCTGCCAATGGTTTGAGAATGTTCGCGCTGCCGTAGCAATTGCTTGAGGGTAAGGATTGCGCCTGCGTTGTCGCCGTAGCTCTGTTGCAGCTCGGCCGCGCGTATCAAACTTTCGGTGTTGTAGTGACCACTTGGAGGCGGGTAGTTTTGTGCGATCTGCAGATACAGTGTGAGTGCTTCTTTTCCTCGTCCCGTCGCATCGATGCACTCTGCATTCATATAGGCATAGGTTTCAGAGAGCTCCGTAGCGTTTGCGCTCCTCACGAGCGCCTCCGTTTCGGCCAATCGTTGCTCGCAAACCTCACGCTCTTTGGCGTCGCCCACGTGCAAAAGAAGTGCGCGCGTGGCAACACCCGATGCAGGATGCGAGCGCAATATCTCTGCCAAAAACCCGCGTGCACCCACAGCGTCGTTTGCCGCTGCGCGCATCAATGCAAGACGCATCAACGCGATCGGAGCATCGGGCAATCGCAGATGCGCAATCGCTTCATACCGCCTTCCAGCGCTCTCAAGGTCGCCGCCACGCTCGGCTTCACGTGCGGCGGCAAGCGCATACGCGCTCTTGTCCTTGTCGCTTTGAGCTTCAGTGGAGGCTTGGTCGTAAGCGCGAGCCCCTTCTGCGTGACGGCCTGCAGCTTCTGCCCTGCGTGCGGTCGCAACCACGGCATCCCCCGCTCGCGGCGGTGGTGACCCTGCGCAGCCGCACAGCAAGATCGCGATAAGAACCAAGCGCTTCATTGTCGTGACTCCATCACTGCCGAAAAAACATATGCAGCATGCACCATATCGTCTCTGGTGACATTCAAGTGTGTGACCAAACGTATCAACGAGGATGACATCGCATTGACGAGCAAGCCTTTGGCCGCACATGCAGTTGCGACTCCTTGGGCCGAAACTCCGGAAGCGAGTTCTACGACCAAGATGTTGGTTTGGGGGAGCACGATTTGACAGCCTCTGATTTGTGCCAAAGCCTGCCCGAGTTGCCGGGCATGTTGATGGTCTTCCTGCAGTCGCGCCTGATGGTGCTCGAATGAATAGAGCGCGCAGCTGGCCATGTAGCCGGCCTGTCGGGTGCCCCCGCCCCATCGTTTTCGCAGGCGTCGCGCTTCGGTGATGAGATCGGCCGTGCCCACCAACACCGAGCCCATCGGCGCACCCAAACCTTTGGAGAAACACAAACTCACGGTGTCGCAAGGCGCGCACCAATCGCGTAGCGACACGCCTGATGCCGCCACCGCGTTCCACAAGCGTGCGCCGTCCAAGTGTACGGCCAAGCCGCGTGATTGCGCATGGGTGCAAGATGCAACGAATTGTGCCTGCGGCCACACGAGGCCGCCAAGACGATTGTGGGTGTTCTCAAACGACACGGCAGCGGTGCGCGGCGCGTAGTAGGCAGCAGGCCTCAAGGCGGCGTCGATGTGGTCGGCCTTGAAAAATCCGCCCTCACCGATCGCATTCAATTGCAGGCCTGAGAGCGCGGACGCGGCGCCCGATTCATAGTGCAGAGGGTGCGCATCTCGCCCCACCAAGATCTCATCGCCCGGCCGCGCATGACACGCGAACGCGAGTTGGTTGCCCATCGTGCCGGAGCTTACAAAGAGTGCCGCCTCCTTGCCCGTGGCCTCTGCGATGCGCGCCTCCAGTGCGAGTACGGTGGGGTCCTCGCCGTAGACGTCGTCGCCTACCTGCGCTTGCATCATGGCTTGCAGCATGCCGGGCGTAGGTTTGGTGACGGTATCGCTGCGAAGGTCGATGATGCGCACGTCGCTCACGATACCGGCAGTTTCATCTCGGCGGTGCGAAATTGCTAAGCTCAATGCTGCTCTGCATCGAGCGCATCAGGCGCTTGGGCTAACGCGTTTGAGCTGATGCAGAATCGAGTGGTGCGTGCGGTCGGTGGCTCCGAGCTCTCCTGCAAAGGCTGGATGCAAGAAGCTGCACTCCGCATGCTTCATACCAACTTGGACCCAGAGGTCGCTGAGAATCCGGCCGAGCTCGTCGTGTACGGTGGCACTGGCAAAGCGGCTGGCTGCGATCGCGCGTTCGAGATCGAGGGCTTTGTGCCGCGCTACATCCGTCCGCTTTTTTGCCAAGGAAAGGGCCCAGTTCGCTGGGTTGTACTCTCCCGTGATCCCGAAGGTATTCGCGTGACCGACGACGCCGTGATGGCTGCGATGGCGCACGACGAAGCGCTGTGCCACTGGATCAAGCTCGCACGTGAGCGCGTCGCGTTTCAGGGCTTGCCATCGCGCATTTGTTGGCTCGGCTACGGCGACCGCGCGCGCATCGGCAAAATCTTTAACGACCTGGTGCGGGACGGCAAAGTCAAAGCGCCTATCGTTATTGGCCGCGACCACGGCATGGGCATGAGCTTGCACGCGTGCATGGTGGTCGTCGCCGACGAAACCGCCGATACCGAAGCCCGCCTCGAGCGCGTGCTCACACGCGATCCGGGCATGGGCGTCGTGCGGCACGCCGACGCCGGTTACCCCGAAGCGATAGCGTGCGCCGAGGAGCACTAGGTGCATATCTATCACGCGAAAAAGTGATGGCAGTATCTGCGTAAAGATGATGTTAGTGTGTGCGTAGAAGTTATGTTAGTAGCTGCGTAAAAATGATGCTATGTTGACTCGTGTATGAAAAATGCTTACATTCATCGCTTCTGCGAGCCTTGGCTTTTGGAGCTTCTTTCAGATGTGGCCGCAATCATGCTGGTGGGGCCCAGAGCGAGCGGCAAGACCACCTTGGCGGCGCGGCATGCAAAGACCGTGTTTCGAATGGACCTTCCGGAGGTTCGGGCGGCGATGGCTGCAGATCCCGACGGCTTGTTGGCCGGCGCTGAATGCCCCAACCTGGTGGACGAGTGGCAATTGGAGCCAGCATGTTTGGCGGCGGCCAAACGCCTGGTGGACGCCGACGATACACCGGGACGATTGATCTTCGCTGGGTCTGCGGCCGAGGAGATCGGGCCGCATTCGTGGCCTGCGACGGGGCGCTTTGTACGCGTGCCAGTGTGGGGCCTCACGCGTCTGGAGATTGAGTCGGGCAAGCGCAAGCGCACCTTCTTCGATGTCGTGGCCGACGATGAGTTCGACGGAACGTTTGCGTTGCCGCCCTTGGCCCGGCGCCCGAACACGGTGGGCTATATCGAGCGTGCGCTCGAGTCCGGGTTTCCGCAGGCGCTTCAGCGCAGCTCCGAGCGCACGCGTGTTGCTTGGCTCAATTCGTACATCGATCACTTGGTTGCGCGAGATGCCGCGCTGTTGGCGGAGGTGCGCGACCCGAGCAAGCTTCGGCGCTACCTCAAGATCATCGCGGCGAGCACCGCGGGGATTCCCAATCTCACAACGCTACTCGATGCCTCCAACCTCAATCGCGAGACGGCCGCGCGCTACGACCGCTTGCTCGAGCGCTTGTTCACGGTGGAGCAAGTGCCTGCATGGCACAGCAATCGGCTCACGCGCCTGTCGACGCACGCCAAGCGATACGTCTGCGACACCGGAATCGCCGCGGCACTTTTGGGCGCCAATTTGCGCACCATTCAGCGTGATGGCGACCTGATGGGACGCATGATGGACACCTTCGTCGCCGCCCAAATCCGACCCGAGCTCACGATGGGCGAATCACCTGTGAACATGTACCACCTGCGCCAAGACGGCCGCAAAGAGGTCGACCTCCTGCTCGAGCGCGCCGACGGCGCCGTGATCGCCATCGAAGTCAAAGCCGCCACCATGGCCGCCGCCCACGACGCGCGCCACCTCTCCTGGCTGCGAGATCAGCTGAACCCAAAGGACTTCAAAGCCGGTATTGTATTCTACACCGGATCGCACGTGCTGAAGTTGGACGACAAGGTTTGGGCCGTCCCCATGTGCGCACTGTGGGCGTAGTGGTTCCGCAGTCATGCTGAGCGCCCACCGCTGTCATGCTGAGCGCAGCGAAGCACCTCCCGACCGCGTCGGTCACCGCCCTGAATCGCAGTCCACGCTTGCCCCCCCCCGGTCTTTTGCTAGCTGTCACTCGCTTGCTGCGATGGGCAGAGGGCGTGTGAAAGGTCGAGACGATGATGAACAAGATGACGATGGCGGTTGTTGTGGCGGCGGTGCTAGCGACGGGATGTGGAAGTTCGCCGCGCGCTCGTTTTATCAATGGTGGCAGGGAGGGGATTGGCGCGGGGCCAACCTATAGCGAAGGCTTGACGTCCGCTTCCTTCGATATGGGATGCCCAAAAGAGAAGCTCGAAGTTGTCGAGTTGGGCGCGACTGCCGTTGGTGTTTCTGGTTGCGGAAAAAGTGTTCGCTACGAGGCCGTTGAAGGCCATTGGCTCCCCATGGCCGGCAAGCGCGACGAAGCCAGCAAATAGCCTCCATGCAAAAGTACGCGCTCTGCACGCTTCTGATCTGCTCGATTGCTTCGGCTGCATCGGCCGCGGAGCCGAGCAACACGGTGAGCGTGCGGGCACGCAGCGATGCGCCGGGCTCAGTGCTCTACAACGACGCATGGAGCGTACGCACGACGGGCGATTCGCAACAGAGCGTTCACGGCACCGAGGTCTGCACGTTTCCCTGCAAAGTGTCGCTGTCGCGCGATCGCAATTACGTGGTGCGCACGCCTGGGATGCAAGATGGCCGGGTGAGCATTCCCTACGACTGGCGTGCCGCCGAGCTCGATGTGCGCACGGCGAATGCGGCGCAGCCGGTGGCGGGCAATTGGGCGCTGGGCTTGGGCGTTGCGGGCGCGCTCGCCGGCGGCTCGTTTTGGTTGCTCGACAAGAACGACTCGGCGGGCTTGGGCGATGCGCCGCAGGCTGTTACCTACATCAGCGCGGGGTTGGTGGTTCTCGGCAGCGCGTTGCTGCTCACGTCAGGCAACACGCACGTCGATGCGCGCCGCGCGGACCCCGTGGATCACGAACTGGATTTGGCGCCGTTGCCTGCGCGGATGTGAGGGCGAGACACGAAATTCCCATTGGTCGCTGCGTGTTTCTAGCTCTCGCCCGATTCGCGCAGCGAGCGAATCAAACCCAGATCCAGAAAGTCCTTTGGTCGCCCTGCGGCACGCTTGGCACGCTCGAGCCCATCGAGCGTGAGCACAAGAAGCGAGAAGCCGGAAATCTCGAGCACGCTCGACGCCTCATCGACGCGCGCGAAGTCTCCGAGCCCTGCGACTTCACCCATCAGATCGAGCGGGCCAAGGTCCGTGTCCAAGGTGAAGTTTAGACCATTGCGAAGTGCGCCCTCGTCGACCGTAAACGGCAGCTCCGGCGGCATACCGCGTAGTTTCGGGTGAATGGCCGAAAGGGCGCTGGCCAGGTTGGCGAGATTCTCGCGATCACGGGCGTAGGAGATATCCAAGTCCTCCGTGGTTCGCTGCGCGCCGCGGGCAAGCAGTGCAACGCCGCCAATGACGGCGAACCTCACACGATGTTCAACGAGGAGTCGAAGAAGCTGAGTTAGCTGCACGGGCCCTGGCCTTTCTTGCATCATCCGCAAACGTCTGCATTTCTTCTAGCCAAAGGATGCGCTCTGTAGGCGTCTTGGCCAAGCTGCGCCTAAGCAAATCGCGATCGACATCGCGCGCGAAGAGCTCGGCGAGCACATCGAAGCTGGAGGGAGCGAGCGGCATAAGCTGAGCGTAGCACAGGCTCGGCGCACTGCTGTCATGCACGGCGACCACCACTGCGTCGCGCTGCCTGGTCTGTCGTGCTGAGTTCCCAGACCTGTCATGCTGAACACCCACCGCTGTCGTGCTGCGTTCCCAGATCTGTCATGCTGAGCGCAGCGAAGCACCTCCCGACCGCATCGATCACCGCCCTGAATCGCAGTCCACGCTTGCCCCCCCCCCCCGGTCTTTTGCTACCTGACGCGCGCTTGCTGCGATTGGCAGAGGGCGTGCGAAAGGTTGAGACGATGATGAACAAGATGACGGTGGCGGTTGTATTGGTGGCGCTACTGGCTGGTGTTGTTGGATGTCGTACGATCCCTCCTGCGCGAACGATGTTCTCCGAAGGATCGTCGTCGTGGGATGTGGAAGAAGGCATCTCGAAGGCGGCATTCGATATGGGATGCGCGAAGGAGCAATTGCAGGTTGTCGATCTTGGCCGCGTCACCGTTGGCGTCACGGGCTGCGGAAAGAGTGCGCGCTATGAGCTCTCGAATGGTCACTGGGTCCCAGTGTCTGGAAAACGCCAAGCAACGCCTGAAGCAAACACCGCACCCAACATGTAGTCGTTGCCGTCGGGCGGTGCTTCGCTGCGCTTCGCGTGACGGCGGTGAGCGCTCAGCATGACAAAGCAAACGAAGTGATGCAGGTCCATTCTTTGCCCGACTGTAATGCTGAGCGGAGAAGAGCACCTCCCGAGCTGACCTGTCATGCCAAGCCAAGCACCGCTCGGCACTTGCACGCGACCTCCCTCGCCATAGCGTCTCGCGACTGCTTGGCCAAGAACAAGCGAGCCATTGCACAAGGCGCAAGAGGCGAACTTTGGATCGTCACGCGCACACTCCAAGAGAGGCGATGTCTAAGACACTGGGCATTCGCGAATACGAAGATGTTGGCGTTGTGACCAAAATTGGCGCATCTAGTTCATGTGTTATTGAACTGAATACGGAGAGCAAAATGCCAAACAACGAAACGTTTTCTCATCTTATTTCTCATGTCCGCGTGGCCGATTACGAAGTTTGGCGAACGGGGTTCGATGTTCATAAAACCGAACGGCTGGCGGCTGGCCTGCACGAGCGGCACATCTTTGCCAATGCAGCGGACGCGCGCGAGTTTTTCGTGCTCTTCGAGACCAGCAACGCGGTCGCGACCCGTGCCTTCATTGACTCCACAAGTTTGGCTGCTTTCAAAGACACCTTGGGTCTCACGGCCAAGCCCTCCTACAGCTTTGTGAATGCCATATCAGCGAGTGCGCCCGGCGAGGCGGTGGTCGCAGGGGGCGTACTTGATTTGGTGCATGCTGCAACTGTCTGCGTGGACGCGATGGATAGCCGGGGTTTTGGTTTGTTCTTTGCCGACGAGGGCCGGTTTCAACTTGCCAACCTGCCGGAGGCGTTGGGACCCACGGCCGTCACTGGATTTGTCGGCGCTTTCTTTTCTCAGCTGAACAGCATCTCGCACGAGATTCAGGAGAGCTTTGAGACCAACGATACGGCCTCTTTGCGAGGCCTCGTGACGTACGACCTGAAAGACGGACGCACCATTCAGCTGCCGTTTTCGTCGTTCTATCGGGTCAATGAGGCGCGGAAGTTTACGCACTGGCAAGCCTATCTCGATATCGGACCGCTTACGCCCCATGCTTGAATCTCGCACCCACATCACGGGACCGTGGGTGCGATCATTGTTTGATCGCATCTCGGGTCGCTACGATTTTTTCAATGATGTGCTTTCGCTGGGCGTCCACCGTCTGTGGAAGCGTCGTGCCATCATGGCGCTAGGAGATGTGTCTGGCGCCCATGTGCTCGACGCGGCCACGGGCACGGGAGACCTTGCGCTCACCCTCGCCGAAAAGGGCGCTCGGGTCACTGCGGTGGACTTTAGTGAAGGGATGTTGCGCGTCGCCCGCCAGAGACGAAGTCATAAAAATATAGGTTTTTCGCTCGCAGACGCGCAGTCGCTCCCCTTTGACGCAGGGTCTTTTGATCACGTGATTGTATCGTTCGGCGTACGTAACTTTGAAAACCCAGAGCGCGGCATACGTGAACTTTGGCGCGTACTCAGGCCGGGCGGCAGGTTGGTGGTTTTGGAGTTTGGAGACTGGATGCGCCTTCGTCACTTTGGCGCGTTCACGCGAAGGTTGGCCGTCCTGTTTGGCGCCGACCCAGAGGCCTATGACCATCTTGCCGCATCCTCCAATGCGTTTCCGTCGGGACAGAGGTTTGTCCAAGCTTTCTGTTCTCCGCTCGAGGGCGCTGTATGCGCCTCCCCTCGAAAATTCTTCTTTGGTGTTGCTCACCTGTATTATGCAAATAAATCCGTGACTTGATTGTGGGCAACTTTGGCCTCACACGCTGTAGGCCGATACCCCCACGCGTCGTCCGTCCGGGTCTCGCACATACAAGGTAAGTTCGGTGCTGTGCTCGAGCGCTACCCCGTAGCCCTCGAAGCGTTCGCGCCACTTGCTGAGCTCGCGCACATCGCATTGAAACGCGACAAAGTCCTGGGACTGCGCCCGCGCCGTGATCTCGCCCGGGGCCGCGTCCTCAATCATTAAAATGGTGGTGCCAACGCTCAGCCACACGGAATGCTCCGATTCGCGGAGTACCGCCAGGCCCAATACATGCGTGTAAAATGCAGTCGATTCCTCACGCGCATGTGTGCGAAACGCTAGGTGATGGACGCCGCTCAGGGTAGGTTCTTGGTCATGAAACGTGTGCATGTTGCAACTCACGGCCATTGCTTCGATGGCCTCTGCTCCGCAGTCGTCTTTACCCGACTTCACGAACATCTGCGCGGCGAAGGTTGGGCCTACGACATCGACCCGCGCGGCTATGGCCCGGGCGAGAACGGTGTGCCCGAGAGCGAACTCCGCGGCGACGAGAACGCCATCTTGGACTATCGCTACACGGCTTCCACCAAACTCGACTACTACTTTGACCATCACGTCAGCGCGTTCGCGACCCCTGCAGACCGCACAGACTTTGAGGCGCGCTCGGCCACCGGCGCAAGCATGTTTCACGATGGCACATATGGCAGTGCCACGCAGTTCATTGTCGATACGGCATACAGCAAATATGGCTGCTTGATGCCCGAACTCTCTGACTTGGTGCACTGGTCAGACATCATCGATCGTGCGGCCTTTGCCGATCCGCGTGAGGCCGTGGCGCGCGAGACGCCGCCGCTCAG
>JAYWGD010000030.1:0-3234 GCA_043778435.1 Myxococcales bacterium
CGAAGCTAGGGCGCTCGCGGGCGACATATACGCTTTGGTATTTTAGCCCGCGAGCAACCGACGATTCGAGGATGCGCCGCGTGGCCTCAGCGGAGGTCGGCTACTTGTTCGCCGAACACTCTCTCCAGCGCTGCGAACATTCCGTCGCCTATCTCGACGCGCATGCCTACGTCCAATTCTACGATGGTGCCCTCGCCAAGATCTAAGTCCAAGCTGACGGGGCAGTTTCCGGCGTGCGCTTCGAAGGCACGGGCCATGCCTTGAAGCTCGGCTTCGGTCGTTCTATCCGCTTGCAGACGCACACCGATACGCGTGACTTGTGAGGCCAGCACATCGAGCAGCGGGACCGCTTCGTTGAGCAGCAAGGTGGCCTCGCGTGGCGCTTCCTCGGGATCAGGCGCTTCGTCTTCATCCTTGCGCGGAAAGTTCACTTTGCCGACCACCAACACGGGCTCGCCCTTGGCCAAAATGGCGGCGTAGTTCTCAATCGCGCCGCCGCGCACCTTCACGGAGATACGGCCGCTCAAGTCTTCCAAGTCAAAGAAGGCAATCTTCCCGCCGCCGTCTTTGAAGATGCGTTCACGGTAGCCCTCGACCATACCGACCACACGCACGAGCGACCAATCATCGGCCTGGTGACAGCTCACCACGGGTTGAGCGCCCACTTTGGCCAACGCATTTCCGCCAGACTTTAAGTAGCGGTCAAGAGGATGGCCGGAGATATAGAAGCCCAAGGCCTCCCTTTCGCGGCGCAAGGTGGTGATGCGGTCCCATCGCTCTGAATGAGAAAATACACTGGTCGAAACACTGGTCGCGCCACCAAAGGCTGCCGGCGCCGCGTCAAACATGGAGAACAAGTTCGTCTGACCACGCTCACGATCGCGACTGGCGGCACGCGAGCGTTCTTGCGCCGTGTCTAGCGAAGCGAACACGGAGGCGCGGTGTTGACCTGTGCGAAATGTTGAGTCAAAAGCGCCGCATTGTACCAACGCTTCGAACACTCCCTTGTTCACTCGTTTGGCATCTACGCGCTCCGCAAAGTCGAACAGGTCCGCGAAAGGCCCACCCTGCTCGCGCGCTTCGAACATCGACTCCACCGCGTTCTCCCCTACGCCGCGCACCGCACCCAAACCAAAGCGAACCTGCGGACCACATGCATCTTGCACCCGTTCGCCCTTCTTCTGCTTTTTGCCGCCTTCGGGGTGCGTGTACACCACCTTAAAGTCCAAGTCGGATTCGTTCACATCAGGCGGCAACACCACAATACCCATGTCGCGAGCATCGCCCACCGTGCGCACCACTTTGTCGGTGCGGTCTTTGATGGTGCTTAAAATGGCGCAGGCAAGCTCCACCGGATAGTGCGCTTTGAGATACGCCGTTTGGTATGTGATGAGCGCATAGGCCGCAGAATGGCTCTTGTTAAAGCCGTAGCCCGCGAAGTACTCGAGCAGCCCAAAGATGCGTTCTGCATCCTCTTCACTCACGCCATTGGCCTTGGCTCCGTCAACAAAAGTGCTCTTCTGTTTGGCCATCTCCTCGGGCTTTTTCTTGCCCATCGCCCGGCGCAACATGTCGGCGCCGCCAAGCGTGTATCCTGCAAGTTTCTGCGCGATCTGCATGACTTGTTCTTGGTAGACAATGACGCCATACGTAGGCGCCAACATCTCATCGATGAGGGCATGCATCTTCTCAATGGGCTTACGGCGGTGCTTGCAGTCTACAAATGTATCCACCATGCCGGAGGCCAATGGCCCTGGGCGATAGAGCGCCACGGCCGCCACGATGTCCTCAAAGCTGTCCGCGCGAAGCTTTTTGAACAAGCCTTGCATGCCGCTGGATTCGAGCTGAAAGACGCCCTTCGTCTCGCCAGTGGCCAAGAGCTGATAGGTCTTGGAATCGTCGAGCGGCAAGTCAGTGACGCTAAATTTTTGACCACCCTCTTTGGTGAACTTGGCGATGTCTGGGCGCGCATTCACGAGTCGCTCGGCAATGTCGATGACCGTGAGCGTGGTGAGGCCCAAGAAGTCGAACTTGACCAGACCCGCGGCCTCGACGTCGTCCTTGTAGTACTGCGTGACGTAGCTGCCCTCGCGCTCATCTTTGAAAATGGGCACGTGATCCCAAAGTGGGCCCTCGCTAATGACAATGCCCGCCGCATGCTTGCCCGCGTGACGCGTCAGGCCCTCGAGCTTCTGTGCCTTCTCGAGCAGCTCAGCGATACGCGGCTCAATCTGCGCGCGCGCTTTGAGCTTGGGCTCGATCTCCAGAGACTCCTTGATCGTGTAAGTTTCAGCTGGCGTTTTGTTGGGGATCAAATTCGCGATGGCTTGTGTGTCCATCGGCAGCACGCCCATCACGCGGCCCACATCCTTAATCACACTCTTGGCTTTGAGCTCGGCAAACGTGGCGATCTGGCCCACGCTCTCGGCACCATACTTCTGCTGCACGTAGCGAATCACGCCGTCGCGCTTGCTCATGCAAAAATCGATATCGAAGTCCGGCATGCTCACGCGCTCGGGGTTCAAGAAGCGCTCGAAGAGCAAGTTGTAGGGGATCGGATCCAGGTCCGTGATGCGCATCGCGTAAGCCACAAGCGAGCCTGCGCCGGAGCCGCGGCCTGGACCCACCGGGATGCCGTTCTCTTTGGCGTAGCGAATAAAGTCCCAGACGATCAGAAAGTAGCCCGGGAACTTCATCCCACAGATCACGTCGAGCTCCAGCTCCAAACGCGCCTTGTACTCGCCCTCGTTCACGCTCTTGCCGGCGCGCGAGAAATCCCCAAAACGCACCGCCAACCCTTCGCGCGCCACGTGCCGAAAGTATCCAGGTTCGTCAAAGCCCTCGGGCACTTTGAAGGCCGGCAACATGGGCTCACCCAGCTTGGGCTTAAAGGCAATGCGCTCGGCAATTTCCAGTGTGGTTCGGATCGCCTCGGGCTGATGCCGAAACAGCTGCGCCATCATGTCGGGCGATTTCAGAAACATCTCGCGCGAGCCGTGATGCCTGTCCTTGCCCTCCGTATGCGAGAGCCCGCGCTTAATGCACGACAGCACCAAGTGAGCATCCGCATCCGAGCTCTCTGCATAATGCACGTCATTGGTGGCCACTGTCTTGAGGCCTAACTTGCGTGCCAAGTCACTTGCGATGCCGTTGAGCACCGGCTGCTCCGGCAGGCCGTGATCTTGCAGCTCCACATAGAGATTCTCGGCCCCAAAGGTGTCGCGCAACATGGCG
>JAYWGD010000031.1:0-9768 GCA_043778435.1 Myxococcales bacterium
GTCTGACTTCACCTTGTCGAGTGCAGCGCGCACGACGTTTCGGCTAGGTATTTGGGTGTCTTCGAGCACTGGGACAAAGCGCGAGGGCTGGCATTCGCTGCGGTAAAAAGAGGTGCTGCTCTCTGGTATCCCGCCTTGAAAAGGAACGATGCTCAAGTACACGTCACTTGGCTGCAACGCCGACGCGTACGTCACGATAGCGTTTCGGGCTGCATCAAACCGGTTGGTCGCCTGTCCGCTTGCATCGTCGTAAGGCGCCTCAACGCTGCGTCAGAGCTGCTCTTCTTGTCCCCAAGGTTGATCGAGGTGCCGCCCCCCGCATCTTCGACCACCGACGCAAAAGCCCTATTGGTCTCCGTGCTGCCACAAGCCACCCCAACCGATGCGATCCCCGCACCAACGGAGCCACACTAGCGAAAGAATTATGTAGAATGCACGCAGCTCAGTTTACTTTGACCGGGCAACCCAGGAGCAAGTCTTGGGTGGCATTGGCATCCGCACGAACATCGCTGCACACGCTGCCACAAAGCAGCACTTTGGTGGGTGCTACCGCGTTGTCGTACTTGTACGCATTGGCCACGGCGCAAGTCTGGCTGTAGACCAACTCTGTTTTCACGCCAGCGCCACTGGTGATCTGCACGTTCAGCTGGCTCTTGTCGGTGGGGATACCGCTGCCTGGAAAGGTCTCGGGGATCTCAAGCTCACAAGAGAAATCACTACGGATTTCTGCAAACTTGGCTTTCAGTTTTTGCGCCACTTGTGCCGACGAATTGCCATCGATGAACAATGGCGCCTTGGTCCCGCCAGCAACAGCCATGTCGGTGAGAGACTCGATGCTCTGCCCAATGCCAATAACGTACGTGGAGAAGCCGCGAGTTTTGGCTTGTTTCAAGGCATCGACAGCCACCTGCGTGGACGAGCGAATCAACTTGAGTCCGAGAAATCCCCCCCGCTCCTCGCAAAGGTTGGCATCCCCGTCGGTGGCGAGAACCATCACCACATTGTGACTTGGAAACTGCGCTTTGAGCTTTTTAGCATACGCCTCGCCTCCGAGCACGCCTCCAGCTGTCGGGGTGTTTCCCTTGGCTTCAAGCTTCTGGAGCGTATTGGAGACCAGAGCTTGGGCAGGCAGCTTGATGTCCGACAGGAGCGGCGCGTAAAATGCCGCAGCGCACTGGTCGCTGCCGCTTCCACCCGGCAACGCCGCCTCGAGACCGAAGGGCACCACGCTCATGTACACATTGCTGCTTGCAGCGGGCGTGTTGGCGTACTCCACAAAGGCGTTTCGTGTGGCATCAAAACGGTTGGTGGCCGAGCCCGAGGGGTCCTCGTACTTTGCCTCCACCATACTCGACGAAGCGTCGAACACCACCACCACATGTAGTGGCACTTGGGTGGCTTTTTGCGACTTTGCCAAGCAGGTTGGGGTGCCGCCATTGTTGGTTCCGCCATCGCCCGCACCCGTGCCGCCAAAGTTTGTGCCTGTGCCCACAGCGCTACCATCGGGGTTGGTTGCGTTTCCAGGTTCACCTTCCGCAACCGGGCGGGAGGTGACCTCCGTGGCACAAGCGGCCAACAAAAGAAGTGCAGAACCAGCGGAAAACAGCTTTTGGGCAGACATTGCTTTTACTGCTAGCGCACTCTAGGCCCGACATCCAGTCTGCCCGGCCTTGCGGACGCAACTATTTCGCGATTGTCCAAAGTCGTATGCTTTAGGAAGAGTGCTCAGCCCAGCATCCTCATGATTTCGCCCTCTTCCGTGCCCTCACCCCGTTGCAACCTGCCTCCGCAGCCCACCGTAGCCCAAGAGTTGCGTGCACTTGCGGCCCTGGCGATGCCCATGGCGTTTTCGCAGTGGGGCATCATGCTTCCCAACCTGATTGACACCGCGATGGTGGGCCACGTGAACCCTACAGCCAGTGCGGGCCTTTCGATTGGACGCAACGTTGCGTGGGCGGTTTCGGCCCTGGCGCAGGGCATCGCGATGGCCGTCGATCCGCTGGCGGCTCAAGCCGTTGGCGCCGGCGAGCCGGGGCGTGCGCATCGGGCTTGGCTGCGGGGTGTTTGGTCTTCTGGGCTCACGGCGGTGGTGTCGCTGCTGCTTGGTTTTGTCGCTCTCTGGGCACTGCTGCCGCGTCTGGGCGTGGCCGCCGACGTGACGCACGCCGCGCTCACCTATTACGGGTGGGCCATGCCCGCACAGCTCATGTGGGCGCTGTTTGTGGCGACGCGATCGTACCTGCAAGCATCGAGCCGCGCGGCGACGATTGTCGGCGCCACGCTCCTCTACAATGTGGTGAATCTTTCGTCAGCGTGGTGGTTGGTGATGCACTTAAAGTGGGGCGCATTGGGAGCTGCACTCGCGGCCAACCTTAGTGGAGCCGCACTTCTTTTACCTGTATTTTTGCTGGCAATACGTTCAAAGTCGCCCTTGGGCGCCGCACGCGATGTGTCGATGGGAGACTTGTGGCACATCGGCTTTCCGGCGGGCGCGCAGCTCTTTGCCGAGATGGGCGTGTTCACGGCTGCCGGCCTGCTTGCTGCGCACCTGGGCAAGACAGAAGTAAACGCGCATCAGGTGGTGTTGGGCCTGGCAAGCTTTACGTTCATGGGTGCATTGGGCGTCTCTGGCGCCACCAGCGCACGCGTTGGCAATGCGGTGGGCGAAGGGCGCTCTCCGCGCACCGTGGCGAATCTTGGCTTGTTGCTGGGCGTGGGCGTGATGCTGGTGGGTGGAGCGGTCTTTGTTTCGTTTCCGATGGCCCTCGCGGGCTTCTTCACGAGCGATCCGCCCACGCTGGCATTGTCGGCATCGCTGATGATTTACCCCGCTCTTTTCGCATGCTTCGACGCTGTGCAAGTGGTGGCCTCTGGCGCGCTGCGAGGCATGGGCGATGTGCGTGTGCCTATGATCGTCAATGTGGCCGGGCATTGGTGCTTCACGCTTCCATGCACGGCCTACTTGGCCATAGGGCTCGGACGCGGCGTTGTGGGGCTATGGCAGGGGTTGAGTCTTGGGCTCGCCTTGGTCGCGTCGCTGCTCTACCTGCGGCTTCGAGCTCTGAGTGGGCGCATCATCGTTCGCTTGTGAATTTGCTGTTGGCGCCGCCGGAGCGGCAACATCGCCAGACACATCCACATCGCCAACGCCTTCGTCTTCATTGCCTGAGGTCGTGCCCTCTTTCGCGTCGGTGGGATGGTAGCGCGGGTGCTCGCCGGGACCCGAGTAGTCGATCCAATACGCAGAACTGTCGCGCGTATCCATGTGCACGAAGCTGCTGTTTGGGTAATAGCCACAGCCTGTATTTTTGAGCGAACGACAATAGTCTCGCAGCACAGTGTTGGGCACCCCGATGATGCGAAAGTCCATCGCATGGCCCACGTTGTGGCGAGAGTGGGCAGTGAATTGGGTGGGCGTTTTGGGCCTAAAGCCACTGACGACCTCGAGCTTTTTGCCACCGAAATGATCGGACACGCGGGCGATCAGCTGCATCAAACGCGCATCGGCCGCGTGGGTTTGGCCATTGACCGCACGCATGAGGTACGCAAACTTCTTGCGAAGCGCGGGCGTGATGCCGCCCCGCACATTGAGCGCGAACTCTTCTCGAAACCCCACTCGAAACGCGCGTACCAAGCCCGGAGACTTTGGCGTTCCGGTGTAGGGCGCAGCTTTTTTTCGCGCCGGGACAGATGCACGCATCCGCGTCGACGCGTGGGCCGTCGATACCCCGTGCGCTGGAAAAGACGAGGCTGAGAGTCCTATCACGATAAGAAAAGCAAACATGATTTGGCGAGCGTGGCTAGCACAGGGAGCGCCCCCTGCCGAAGGCGGATGCTTCTTTTTTTGCCATCGCGGGTCATCGCTGCGAGACTCGCTCACGTGCGGGGTCGTCTTTGGCTCCAAACCAACTGCGTGGAAAGGGATTGGCATGGCCGAAGGCAAATACCTCGTGGGGGTCGACATTGGGTCGAGCGCCATCAAGGTGATACAGCTCAAGGAAGTCCGGAAGAAGCCGGTGGTCGTGCGCGCGGGTTACGCCGAGTTACCGCCCCAAGCCATCGTCGACGGCCACGTCATGAACGCCTCGGCGGTCGTGGATGCCATCAAACGCGTCTTCGCCGACAACCGAATCTCGCAAAAAGAAGTGGCCATTGGCCTCGCGGGTCAGTCCGTTATCGTACGCAAGCTCACCTTGCCGATGATGTCGCCCGCTGAGCTTGCCGAGCAAATTCCCTGGGAGGCGGAGCAACACATCCCATTCGACGTGAAGGTGATGACCATCGACTATGAAGTCATTCGCCGACGCCCGGAGACCGGGCAAATGGATGTGCTTTTGGTGGCCGCCAAGCGAGACGAAGTGAACGAAGTTCTTCAGCTGCTCAAGGACGCGAAACTCAAACCTGTGGTGGTAGACATCAACGCGTTCACCGTGCAAAACGCGTACGAGCATCAGCGCGGCTCTCTTGAAGGTGGCACCATCGCTCTTGTGAACGTGGGCGCCAGCGTCACGTCACTCAATGTTGTGGCCGATGGTGTGAGCGCTTTTTCGCGTGAGCTGACCAGCGCTGGCGCTTCGGTCACCGAGCAAATCGAACGCGGATCCAACGTTCCCAACGAGCAAGCAGAAGCCTACAAAACGGGCGGCGATGGCGTTGAGATTGTGCCACAAGACGTGTTCCAAACCATCGCCAATGCGTGCGAGTCTCTGGCCGGTGACATCCAACGTTCGCTTGATTTTTACCTCGCAACGAGCTCGGATGCGACCATCGACCAAGTGGTGCTCTGCGGCGGCTCGGCCTATCTTGGGCCACTGGCCAAAGCGATTGAGCGACGTGCACGCATTCCAGTCGAAGTGATGGACCCGCTCGCCTCCTTTGAGGTCGATGCCAAGACCGTGCAAGAAGAGCCACTGCGCGCACGTTCGGCCCAGTTTGCTGTCGCGTTGGGCCTCGCGCTACGCACCGAGAAGGAGAAGCGCGGATGATTCGCGTCAACTTACTCCCCACCAAACAGAGCGCAAAACGCGTCAGCGCCAAGAGCTCTGCGACCGATCCTCAACAAGGCCTTGTGATCGCGGTTGCGGCGGCCTTGCTTCTCAGCGGTTTGCTCTGCGCCGTCGCGTATTATCTAAAGAATACCGAACTTGAGAACGTCACCAAGATCAATACCGGGCTGCAGTTGCAGGCTAGTCGAATCAAGGAAGAGATCAAGGATCACGACGAGATTCGAGCCAAATTGGCCGAAATTGAGTCCCGCGAACGCGCAATTGCAAGCTTGCAAGCGGCCCGCACCGGTCCGACCTCTGTGATGCTCGAGCTCGTGCGCGCTGTGTCGCCGGGCCGCGGCCCAACCATCGACATGGAGACGACAGAGCGTCTACGCAAAGACAATCCCACGGCGCTTCCGAACCCCGATTGGGACACAAGGCGCTTATGGCTCACCGACTATGCAGAAGAGGCACGCACCGTGAAGTTCACGGGCCTTGCGCGCGATGGCGAAGACGTCTCGGAACTTGTGCGGCGCCTGTCGGTCTCCAGAATGTTCTCCGACATCAAGCTTCTTACAGGTCAAAAAGGGATGGATACAGGCACCAAGTTGGAGCTCGTGAAGTTCCAGTTGAGCGCAAGGGCAAGGTACTGAGCCATGGCCGAATCAAGCCTCAACGCCAACAGCACAGCCGCCAAAATCGCTGTGGCGATTTTGCTCGCCGCGCTGGTTATGGGTGGTTTCTACATGGGTGTCTATCAAGACCTCAGCAACAAGGTCGATGCCGCCAACGCGCAGACGGCCACACTCAACGCCGAAGTGCAGCGCCTCGGCGCCGCGCGCGTGGCCTACCTTGCCGACAAGCAGAGGCTCAACGACAAGCAGCTGCAACAGAAGGACTTCAATCGCGCGTTGCCTGAGCAGACGGAATCGGCGAGTTTCTTGTCGGCCATTCAGCAAGTTGCCAACGTGTCGGGTGTAGATCTTAAGGCCTGGACGCCTGCAGATGAAGTGGCGCAATCCTACTACGCCAAAATCCCGATGAAGCTAGAACTGCGAGGTAAATTCCTGCAGATTGCGAAGTTTGCCTATGAGCTGGGTCGCGTCGAGCGCATCATCAACGTCGAAAACATTGAGCTGCAGCAGCCCAAGTCTGAGGGCGAAGACATCGTGCTCACAGCCAAATGTTTGGCCACCGCGTTTCGCATGAACGGAAAAGGCGCTGTCGTCCCAAGCGGGCCTGGGGCGGCTGCGTCGGCCCCTCTGCCACCTGGACCTTCTGGAGGCAAACCATGACTGCCATGAACCATCCTGCACGACGTGCACTCTGCACAATCGTCGTGATCGCGACGATGTCATGCACCAAAGAAGAGGTCATGCAGACTGTGGCTACGGGGACGAGTTTTCCGGTCCCCGATGGCGGCATTCCTTCGGCCGCGCAAGTGGCCCAGGCTCGCCCAGTCGTCGCTGCGGCTCCGTTCGAGATCATCGAGAGTGACTTCTCTGAGAGCGAGCGTCATCGCGATCCGTTTCGATCCTACGCCGCGTTCTACGTCGACAACTTGCGCAAAGCCGTGAAAACGCAGCGTACGGTAAACATCGCCAACTATGCCGTCGAAGAACTTCATCTTATCG
Source organism: Myxococcales bacterium (assembly GCA_043778435.1). Classification (GTDB taxonomy): domain Bacteria; phylum Myxococcota_A; class Polyangia; order Polyangiales; family Polyangiaceae; genus JAAFHJ01. The sequence goes on from JAYWGD010000031.1 coordinate 6,623, forward strand.
GCGTGGTCAGCGGCGCTGATTCCACAGCGATGCTTGTAGACCCCACGGGACGCGGTTGGGTGATAAGACGCGGCGAATACATCGGCCGCCCCGACGTCGTGAAAGTCTCGGGCTCCAACGGCGTCGAGTATCAAGTGAACTGGCGTGTACAAAAAATTAGGGCCAGCGATGTGGTGCTCGTACGCGAGGACCCCGCCAATCCAACCTCAGCTCCACAAACCCGCGTCATCTCCCTGCACGCAGACACAGAATCGAAGGACGGGGCTCCCAAGCCCTGAGAGAGAAACCCACCATGGCCCGCAAAGCACCTCCCAACGCACGACGCGCCCCGTCGCTCGCCTTTCTGTATGTCGCAGCACTGGCGTCTACGGGTGCAGCACCCCCAGTCACGCCAGTGACCGCAGCACCTCCGACCAGCGCCGCCAATACGGGCAGCACATCGACCCTAGAAGGATTCAGGTTTGAGCAAACCGAAGGCGTGGCAAGGATTGTGCTGAGCGTGCGCGGCTTGGTCAAGACCGAGATCGTCAAGTTGCCATCGGGCAAAACCCGTCTAGAACTGAGTGGAATGCGTGTGCAAAACCGCGTCGCCAAAGTCTACGATGTGGCGGCCTTTAAAGCTGGCTTCAAAGAGGTTTCGGTTTCTCAGGATCAGGACCGCAGCGCGGCATTGGTCGAGGTCGACTCGCCGAACACCGGCCGTGTTGAAGTCAAAGGCGAGACGGTCACGTGGTGGATGCAGGATGGACGCGCCAATGTGCGCGGCGGCTCCGCGGCCACCTTGGCCCGCGAAGGCACGTTCGACAGCGGCCCCAGCATCGCGCGCACCACGGCCGAGCTTGCAGTGAGCGGCGAAACGGCCGCCTCGACTTCGGTAGGGGGGACAAGTGCAAAATACACGGGTCGCCGTATCAACATGGATCTCAAAGACGCGGACATCCACAACATCCTTCGTCTGCTCGCGGATGTGGGCAAAGTAAACATTGTCACCGCCGACGATGTGAGCGGCAGCGTGACCATTCGTATGCAAGATGTGCCCTGGGACCAGATCTTGGACATCGTGCTACAGACCAAGAGCCTGGGTATGATTCGCGGTGGGAACTTGATTCGCGTGGCGCCGTTGGCCACGTTGCAAAAAGAGCGCGAGATGCGGCTTGCGGCGATGAAGCAAGAATTCGAACTCACGCCTCTTGAAACCCGATTGATCCCCGTGAGCTATGCAAGCGCGACCGAGCTCCAGGCGCGTGCCAAGGAGCTGATCTCGGCGCGCGGCTCAGTGAGCGTCGACGAGCGCACCAACGTCATCATCGCGCGCGATATCGGAACCAATCTCAACTATGTAGAGGAGCTCGTGCGGTCGTTGGATACGCAGACGCCGCAGGTTCTGATTGAGGCGCGCATCGTCGAGGCGACCAGTAGATTTTCTCGTGAAATAGGTATCCAGTGGGGTGGCGACGCGACTTTCTCGGAGGCTACAGGCAACCCCACCGGCTTAGGGTTTCCATCTCGCGTTACCTTGGCAGGAGGCTCGGGTGGAGGACTCGCGGGCTTGAATCCGGGCACGACGCCTTCGACCACCCCCAACTTTGCCGTCAATCTGCCAGCGGCCACGGGCGCAGGCGCAGGCGGCGCGTTGGGCATCACGCTGGGGTCACTCGATGGTACATTCAACTTGCCCATTCGTCTCTCGGCCGCAGAGTCTTCCGGCATGGCACGCATCGTTTCCAGTCCACGCATCTTAGCACTCGACAACCGCAGCGCGCGCATCTCCAAGTCCACGATGATCCCGTACTCGCAAGTGAGTGCACAAGGCGCTCAGACGCAGTTTAGAGAGGCGAAACTATCTCTCGAAGTGAAGCCACATGTCACCGCCGACGGTTCCGTAGCGATGCACGTGATGGTCAACCGCGACGAACCCGACCCAGGCAACAGGGGCCCACGCGGCGAGCTTGCCATTCTCAAGCGTGAGGCCGAAACGGACCTACTTGTGGCGGACGGACATACGGCCGTGATCGGTGGTATCTACACGCGCAAAACCTCGAAGGCCCTCGCGCAAGTCCCGATTCTCGGGGACATCCCAATCTTGGGCGCACTTTTCCAAACTCGGCTCAACAACGACGAACGTGAAGAGCTCGTGATCTTTCTCACGCCACGCATTGTGAACAGAGCGGAATCGCTGGGTCGTTAGGCCACTTTAGGCACTGGGCACGCATGGCGCCGGGGGTTCGCTCCCGGCGCTTTGCTTTTGTGTGCAGCCAGCCTGTGTGCGACAAGCAAGCCATGCTCCACGAGGACTTTCCTATCGACGTTGCGCAGCACGAACACGTGCAAGTGTGGACCCTCAGCCGTCCCGAGCGCATGAACAGTTTGAGCCGCGATGCGGTGCGCGCACTCGGCAAACTCGCGCGTGACGCGCAGCAAAATACCAGTGTGCGAGCGGTGATTCTCACCGGTGCGGGGGAGCGTGCATTTTGCACGGGTGCCGACCTCAAAGAGCGTGCAGGAATGAGTGAGAACGATGTGCGAGAGATGTTGCTCTTGTTCCGCTCGGAGTTTGGCGCCATCGACGCAAGCGACAAACCATTTGTCGCCGCCATCAATGGGTTAGCCCTCGGCGGCGGACTGGAGCTTGCGCTATGTTGCGACTTGCGCGTGATGCACGCCCATGCCGAAGTGGGCCTCCCAGAGACCACCTTGGGCATTATCCCCGGCGCCGGAGGGACTCAGCGCCTGGCTCGTGTCGTGGGCGAAGGGCGGGCCAAAGAAATGGTGCTTCTCGGACGACGCCTCAGCGCCGCAAAAGCGCTCGCGTGGGGCTTGGTCAATCACGTGGTGCCCAGCGACGCGAACTTGGTGCAGTCCACACTGGAGTGGTTGCAGCCCATCGCGAATGGCGCACCGCTCGCCCAGCAAAGTGCGCTTCGTGCGCTCGATGCTGCACGTGACCATGCCCTGCCTGCGGGCATGCAGCTAGAGCTTGTGCACTACGACGCAGTGCTTCGAAGTGAGGACCGCCTAGAGGCGCTCAAGGCTTTCGCCGAGAAGCGCAAGCCCCATTTCAGAGGGAAATAGACGTCTGTGATGCGAGGGGCTCTCTTGTTTGAATCCCTAGCTCGTGAGCTAGGTGGTGGACGCGGCCGAGCACA
>JAYWGD010000032.1:0-9746 GCA_043778435.1 Myxococcales bacterium
TTGGCATCCAATACTTCAGCTGCTGAACCCGCGCCTCCACGGTTCCAACGAGATGCGGAACAATACGCGATGGAGCAACCATGTTTTCTGGCGTTGGCGATGCACCTTCCGGGTAAGCGATATCCCTTCCTGTGCCGGAGTCCCCATGCTTAGCACAGAGGAGAAACCGCGTCTCGTACCCCGGTATCTTCGGAGCATCGGAGGGGGCCAGCTCCGCCGCGGTGTCGCCCGCAGTTGGGCCGTAGTAATACTCACACAATCGCTTCGCCGGCGTTGAGCGGTTGAGCCTCCAAAAGCCCACAGAGAGCAGTGCAAGGAGCACGAGTCCAACGCGTGCGGACGTCGTCCCCACCCGTCGTCTCCAGGAATTCTGTGCCACGGCCGCGACCGACGATCAGTTGCGGTTGATGGTGTGGATGGCTTGGCCTAGCCCATGCATCGCCGCCTCCATCAAGCCCTCGCCCAGCGTGGGATGCGGATGAATGGTGAGGCCGATGTCTTCGAGGAAGGCATGCATCTCCACCGCAAGCGCGCCTTCGGAGATCAGATCGGTCGCACTTGGCCCCACGATGTGCACGCCCAAGACCTCGTTGGTCTTTTTGTCCGCGACGATCTTGATGAAGCCTTCGGCTGAATTGACCGCCAATGCACGGGCAAGCGCCGTGAATGGAAATTTTCCGATCTTGTAGTCTACACCTTTTTCTTTGGCCTGGGTTTCGGTGAGGCCTACGGTGGCAACTTCAGGGTCGGTGAAAATAGCGCCTGGGATGCCGACCCAATCTTTTGCGGCCTTGTGACCCGCGATAACTTCGGCCACCACCTCGCCCTCTTTGCTGGCTTTGTGCGCCAGCATGGGCTGTCCGCTCACATCACCAATGGCATAGATGTGCGGCACGTTGGTGCGCCCGAATTTGTCTGTGGGAACAAAGCCACGCTCCGTTTTTACGCCCAAAGCCTCGAGGCCAAGCTCTGCGCTCACAGGGCGCATGCCCACAGCCACCAACACCATGTCGCACACGACGGTGTCCGTCTTGCCGTCGGACTCCACATTCACGGTGATGCTGCCGTCCGCGTTTTTGATATGGCCCACGGCTTTTGTGTTCTTCAAGATCTTGGCGCCGTGTTTGGCGAGCTTTTTCTCGACCACGGCGACCACATCGGCATCCACGCCGGGAAGCAATTGCGCGCTGGCTTCGACCACGGTGAGCTCTGCGCCAAAGGCTTGGTATACAGTGCCCAGCTCGAGCCCGATCACCCCGCCGCCGATGACCACCAAACGCTTGGGGACACTCTGCAAACTCACGGCTTCACGGGCGCCGATGATCTGCTTGCCGTCGAATGGGAACGGTGGGATCTCGATGGTGGCGCTGCCTGTCGCAATCACGATGCTCTTGGCATCCACCTGTTCGATGCTCCCATCAGCCTTGGTGATCTCGACCGTGTTCGGTCCCACAAGCTTGGCGGTGCCAATGCTGAGTTCGGCTCCATTGGCTTTGAGCAAGGTGCGCACACCGCCAGTCATCTTTTTGACGATGCCGTTCTTCCAATCCTGCATCTTGCTGACGTCGATGCTCACTGGGCCGCCAACCACGACGCCCATCGTTGCGGCGCCGTCCTTGGCGCTCTCATACGTGTGACTGGCGGAGATCAGGGCCTTGGACGGTACGCAGCCCCAGTTGAGGCAAACGCCACCGACCTCTTCCTTCTCTACGCACAACACTGACTGCTTGAGCTGCCCCAAACGAATCGAACACACATACCCACCGGGGCCGCCACCAATCACCACTGCGTCATAGGACTTGTTCGCCATAAGCACTATCTACCGCAGCCAGCGCTGCGCAACAAAACCTAAACGTTCATTGCCCCAAGGATGCATCGCCGGTGCCCGCATCTGGTTCGGCGGCGCCGCCGCAAAACACCGAAGCCACCGACAATACCCCGGTGCATATTCCGGCCACCGATGCTGCATCCAACTTGGCCTTGACGGAAGGCGTGACCCTCGAGGCGAGACTCGCGCAGGGCCCATCTGTGCCCTCAACAAACTGCGTGCACTGTGCATATTCGACACTGGTAGCGAGACCACATCCTCCCGATCCAAGCGGACAGAACAAGCTGCGACACGTGCCCGCATCGGCCGCGGCTTGCGCCTCTGCAGGCGTAAGCTGAGCCGCATTTTCCAAGCAACCAAAGGTGTTTAACCACTGCCGATTGCTCGGAAGCACGTAGACGTTCTGAGCGGCGTCGGTACGCAAACCCGAGACCCCCCACTTTGCATCGGCTCCTGGAGGGTTCAGCGACGCATCGTACTCGGCCATCAGGCAACTCTTGCAGTCTCCGCTCAAACCAACCACGCTCGCCCCGCGTTGCTGCAAACTCGTAAACGCGGGCGATGCTGTCGCGGTTACGAAGGTGGCAAGCTCAGAGGGCGCGCATGCAGCGCGGGAGCCCAGCGGACGATGATATCCAAACGCAAGCACATCACTCGCCTGCGCGGCAACCGCCGAAGCGCGCAAACAAACAGGAAGACCGGATGTCGTAGCGTCTGGTTTGGGATGCAACGCCGCATCGTAAGGCAAGGTCGCAGCGTCGTCAGGCAAGGCCGCAGCGTCGTAAGTGCTTTGCGCACCGTCTTTGCGCGCGACTGCACCATCCGTCCGCGCGGGCCCCACATCCACCTCGACGCCCGGCAAGATCACTGTCTTGGTGCAACCCAGCGCCAAAACGATCCACGCCCCAAGCATTGCGGCCCCATAGAGAATACGATTCATGCGGATTTGTTTGTATCCGTACATTGCCCTCAATGCGCAAAAAAAGCTCGCCCCCCACAGCCAATGGCGGTGGGGGGCGAGCTTCTCAAGTCACTCAGAACCTATGGGTTCATGCGCTTGCGGAAGCGCCGCTTCAGGGAAGACCGCAGAATGCATTCAACACGCCCGTAAGGTCGCCGCAGATGCCAGCATCAAACGCCTTGGCGTCGAGAGCGGTACCAACAGCCGCATCGCGAGCCTCTGTCAAAGACTCACAAGCACCACCAGCGTTGGCAGCGAAGGAGATGCACGCCCTTTCTTTGTTCGATCCTTGCGCGCCGCACGAGGAAGCGGTGTCGGCAGCCGGACATGCGATCTGGGTACAAGCATCGAAGTCGGACATCGCTTGCGCTTCGGCCTCGGTCAGGATGCCGCGAGCTTCCGTGCAGCCGAAGAAATTAAAGAAATTGCGGCTTGAAGGAAGGTCGTATTGTGTGAGCGCAGGGTCGGTGCGCAAGCCGGAAGGGCTCCATTTGTACGTGGAGCCATCGCCACCGGTCTGGTTGTACTCTGCACCGATGCACGCTTTGCAAGTCGCCGAAACCCCAGAGAGCGTACTGTACGAGTACTGAAAGGACTTGAACCCACTTGTGGTGCTGCTGACCGCATTGCCAACGGCGGTGATATCCGCCGCGGAGCAGCCGGATGCACGAGGCAAGGCCTTATGGTAGCCGTACCCCAAATCGCTTGTCGCACCATCGAAGATGTCGAGCCCAGCCACATCCTGATTGTAACAAGGAGGCGCACCTGGGGTCTGGCCGGCATCGACACCGACAGGCTTGCCAGCATCTGGTTTTGGACCAGGGCCAGTGCCCGTATCTGCGACACGCGTGGTGCCCGTATCTGCGACAGGCGTGGTGCCCGTATCTGCCACAGGCGTGGTCGAATCCTGGGTCGCAGTGGCAGTCCCCAGTGGCGAGACAGTACAACCCACGGTGACCATGACCATGGTTGCAACCCCTGTGAGTCCGAGAAGAATGCGATTCATTTTGATGGTGCCCTTTCCGGCATCAACAGGTGCCGCGTCGGGGCCCGCTGTCAAAGTGAAGGCACAAACGCAAGCTGTTACCGCCTACCGAATTCGTCAGGTGTAGGAACCAGGGACAGGAAACAACGCTTGCATATCAAGCTCAATGCATAAGCCTGAAAAGCTTCTTCCAAAACCACATGGCCTTGGAAGAAGCTTTTCAGAGTCCCTAAAAGAAATCGAGCTCAGTTGGCGGTTGGGACAGGCAGACCGCAGAACGCGTTCAACACGCCTGCCAAGTCACCGCAAACACCAGGATCAAACGCCTTGGCGTCGATGATGATGCCCACAGCTGCATCGCGAGCTTCCGTTAAGGACTCGCAAGCGCCACCCGCGTTGGCAGCGAAAGAGACACACGCGCGCTCCTTGGCTGAGCCCTGCGCACCACAGGAAGATGCCGTCTCACCAAGTTGACACGCGAGGTCGGTGCACGCGTCAAAGTCCGATACCGCCTGCGCTTCAGCCTCGGTCAGGATGCCGCGAGCCTCCGTGCAGCCGAAGAAATTAAAGAAATTGCGGTTTGAAGGAAGGTTGTATTGTGTGAGCGCAGGGTCGGTGCGCAGGCCCGAGGGGCCCCACTTGTATGCTTCTTCGTTTTCGCCAGTCTGTTGGTATTCCGAACCGATGCAGGCTTTGCAGCTCGCTGAAACGCCGGACAATGTGTTGTACGAATACTGAAACGACCTAAATGCGTCCGGACCGGCCTCCGGCCGAGCGCCCTGCTCCCTGAGCACGTTAACGACGGCCGTGATGTCGCCAGCGGAACAGCCGGAAGCGCGCGGGTATGCGTTGTGGTAACCAAATCCAAGGTCGTTGGTGGCAAGTTGAAGGAGATCGGCACCCGAGGAATCCTGGTTGTAACAAGGGGGAGCGCCTGGAGTACGGCCGGCATCAACCTCAACAGGCTTGCCCGAATCGGGCTTGGAACCGGTGTCGGCGACGCCGGTGTCGGGCACGACCACTGGGATGCCGGTGTCGAAGACTGCGGGGGTTCCCGTATCTTTTTTGGTGGTGCCGGTGTCGGTAACTGGCGTGGTAGAATCTTGCGTGGTGGTTGTCGTGGTCGTGACGGGGTCCGACGAGCAACCCACGGTGACAACAATCATGGCTGCGACGCCAGTGAGTCCGAGAAGAATACGATTCATTTTGATTTCTGTCCTTTCCGGCCTCAACACGTGCCGCGTCTGTGCCCACTATCGAAGTGAGCGCGCACGCGCAAGCGGTAATTCGCTACAGTGCGCACGATTTGCGTCGTTCACCTAGAGGTTCAAGGCACGGCGCTCACGTTGCATGCCACCGGCCGCACAAGCTCCAAACACCAAAAGCAAAAGCCACACTTCCGCTTTGGCCATCGCTTCGGCGCGGCGATGAAATCGCTCTAGTTTCTGCCCTTCCGGGCCGACATAGCGAACCGCACCCGCGTGATGCAGCTCGGCGATGACCGGGGTCACCAAGCTGGCTCCCGTGATGGCAAGACTGGCGGCAAACAAGAGCGCAATGCCGCGGATGGCGCAAAGTCGCCCCACGCAGCTGGCCATACGAATCCGTGCAACCTCAATCACCAAGGCTGCCAAAGCGCAAACCACCTTCAGGGAATCAAACCGAGAAAAGACCAGCGTCATCGCATCCGCGCTCGTCGGTGCGTGCACCACACGAAAGACAATCGGCGCCACAACAGCGCCAAGCACGACCAGTCCACCCAACCAAATCGAAAGAGCCAGCGTGGAGGCAAACGAAAGAACAGCGGCAAAGCGTGGATGGTTCATGCGGCAACATGCCGTTAGGCCCGCGCGCATGCCGAGGTCAAGGACGCATCGTCACCTTGACATTCCCGCCCAAAACGAGTTGTTCCGCCTCCGCTCTAGAAAGGCCCCTTGAAAGCAAGCTTCTTCGACGTAGACGGAACCCTTGTGCGCACCAATCTGGTGCACCCAACGTGGTTCTATTTGACGCACCAGCGTTCGCCTTGGGCAAGCCTCGCGCGGATTGCCAAGGCCGTGGCTCGAGCTCCCGTGCTTGCCGCTGCAGAACGTGCAGATCGCAGGTTGTTTAACGAGCGACTGTTTGAAGCCTATGCTGGGATGAGCCAAGACCGCTTGCACCTGCTGGCCGACGAAGCTTACGAGAAAGTGCTTAAGCCCGCGCTTTTTGCTGGCGCCCGTGACTTAGTGCAACGAAGCGCACAAGAAGGGCACCGCGTGGTGCTGGTCAGTGGCGCGCTCGATTTCTTGATGAAGCGACTGGCACAAGACATTGGCGCGCACGATGTCATCGCCAACCAGCTTGAGATGCAAGGACACAAGGCTACCGGCCGCCTTCTACCCCCTGTGGTTGCGGGGCCCGCGAAAGCCGCTCTCTTGCGCACGTATGCTCAGATGCACGGGCTCGATCTGGGCCACTGTCATGCCTATTCCGACAGCTACTCCGATGTGCCCATGCTCTCCGTGGTGGGTCACCCTGTGGCCGTCAACCCCGACTCCAAACTCCGTACCCTTGCGGCCACGTACCAGTGGCCCGTCCTCGAACTGCGAGATGCTTTATGAGCCACCCCCAAGTCGTCACTCTGCATGCACACAGCAAGCCGCGCATCATGTTTGCAGGTGACAAGCTTGTGATGGCCGATCTACCCGCCGGAACACGTGTACTCTACCCGAAACCTCCACTTGAGGAGTTACCCAATGTGGATGCCGCAATCCGCCACGCGATCAATCATCCCGTGGGCACGACGCCACTTTACGCGCGCCTGAAGCCCGGCATGAAGGTGGTCATCGCCATCGACGATATCTCGCTCCCTTTGCCCGTCATGCGCGCCCCCGATGTGCGTCAGCGCGTGCTCAAGATTCTGCTCGAGCTCTTGGCCGATCACGGCGTGGACGATGTGCGCATGATCATCGCGACGGCGTTTCATCGCCGCATGAAGCCCAATGAGATCAAGCACATGGTGGGCGCCAAGATCTTCAACGCCTACCACCCGATGCGGCTCTGCAACCACGACGCCGAAGACCCGCGCGGCATGAAGGAGATCGGCACCACCAGCGAAGGCGAAGTGGTCGAGATCAACAAGCGCGCTGCTGAGAGCGACTTGCTCATCTATGTGAACCTGAATTTTGTGCCCATGAACGGCGGGCACAAATCGGTGGCCGTGGGGCTCGCCGGTTACCGCAGCCTAAAAGCACACCACAACCCCTACCAGCTTCGCGAAGGCGGCTCCTACATGGACCCAGAACGGAGCTCGCTTCAGAGCAGTTTTGCCCGCATGGGCAAGCTCGTGAACGAAGCGCTCGATGTGTTCACGATCGAGACCACCGTGAACAACCGCATGTTCGACAAGCCTCTAGAATTCTTGAGCAAGAACGAAGATGAGCTCAGCACTCTGGAGCAGTTCTCGATGAAAGCGCTCGTGCGCAGCTTGGAGAAAATGCCCCAAGGGGCGCGGCATGCGGTGTTCGACAAGTTTCCGGCGCCCTATGGTGTAACCAGCGTATTTGCAGGCGAAACAGAGGCCGTGCACGCGCTCACGTTGGAGAAATCTTTTGAGCAACTGCTTGTGCCTGTGCGCGGCCAAGCCGACGTCATGATCACGGGCATTCCGTTTATAAGCCCCTACAACGTTCACGCGTTTCTGAACCCTTTGCTCGTGCAAGTGCTGGCGCAGGGCTACTTGTTTAATCTGCACAAGGGCGCGCCGCTGGTAAAGAAAGGCGGCACGCTGATCATCACGCACCCGTGCACCGACAAGTTCGACCAAGAGCAGCACGCGGCCTATGCAGAGTTCGTGCATCGTGTGCTTCCCGAGACACGCGACGCCGTCACGATGCATAAAAAATTCGAGGCCGAATTTGCTCAAAACCCGGCCTACATCCAAGCCTACCGCACGGGCTACGCGTACCACCCGGTGCACCCATTTTACATGTGGTACTGGGGCGAGCCCGGTCGTCAGTACCTGGGCCGCGTCATCGTGGTGGGTGCCGACAACGAGTACATCCCCAAGCTTCTAGGCTACGAAACCGCGCGCACCATGGGCGAAGCGCTCGAGATGGCGCGCGGCGTGCACGGCCCCGACATGAGCATCACGATGATGCATACTGCACCCATGCTGATGGCCGACGTGACGGTTTGAACATGAGTGCACCCCACACACAAAAGGCCGAAGCCGCTCCGCTTCACATCAGTGCTCTCTACCGCGGCAAGACCCTGTTGGTTTTGGGTGGCACCGGTTTTTTGGGCAAGGTGTTTTGGTGCATGCTGCTTCAACGCTTCCCGGATATCGGTCGCCTGGTGCTGGTGGTGCGAAAGCAAAAAGGTCGCAGCAGCGAAGACCGCTTTTGGAGCGAAGTGGCCACGAGTGAGGCACTGGAGCCGCTCCGTGCGCAGCATGGTCATGGCTTTGAGGCCTACCTGCAATCAAAGATCACGGTCACCGACGGCGATGTGAGTGCACCGCTGTGCGGGATCCCGGCCGAATTGCTCGCATCTCTTCGTAGCCAAGTTGCCGCAGTCGTCAACGTCGCCGGCGTGGTGGACTTCAATCCGCCACTGGATGAGGCACTGCACGCCAATGCTTTTGGCGCCACCAACTTGATTGCACTCTGCAAAGAGCTAGGCGACGCGCCGCTGATGCATACGTCGACCGCGTATGTGGTGGGCAACCGCACGGGGCTTGTGCACGAGGCCTTGCCTGGAAGCATCCCCTTCCCTCGCGCCGGAGAGGTGAACATTGAGGCGTGGGATGCAGCGCGCGAAGTAGAAGACGGACTCGACATTGTGCGCGAGGTAAAGGCGCGCGCGAAAGATGGTTTTAGGCAAAGCGAATTTGTTCAGAAAGCGCGAGCGCGACTGGAGAAGAACGCAGAGCCGACCACCGCGCGGGATGTGACTGAAGTTGCGGCGCAGGAAGAACGCGATTGGGTGCGCGCGCGGCTGATCACGGAGGGGGAAATCCGTGCTCAGCACTGGGGCTGGCCCAACACGTACACCTATACCAAGAGCATCGGCGAGCAGCTCATCGCTGCCAGTGGGTTGTCTTTTGTCATCGCGCGCCCGGCTTGTTGCGAAAGCACGTTGCGCTTCCCAATGCCGGGGTGGAACGAAGGCTTGGGTACAAGCGCACCCATCATCTACGCCGTGATGAAGGGACAGACGCAACTTATCTCGAGCGACGTAAGCTTGGATTTTGTGCCCACTGATTTGGTCTGCGTCGGCATGACCCTTGCGCTCGCCGAGCTGCTCGACGGCACTCACAAGCCGGTGTATCATCTAGGTGCCGCCGACGTGAACCCCGCCAGCAGCGATCGCTTCGCCGAGTTGATCGGCATCTACAAGCGCCAAAGCTACGCATCCCGCGCCGCCAAGAAAAAGCCTTCGCTCGGCACGCGTATCGGTCAGCACTTTGAAGCCACAGGCGTCACCACAGCGCGCTTTGAATCGCTGGGGCCACCCGCCGTCGCTCGAGGTTTGAATCTGGCTGCGAGTTGGCTTGTGCGTGCACCCAAGAAGTTACACCCTTGGTCGATGCCGCTTGCCAAGCAAGTAAAAACACTCGCCAAACGTGAACAGCGCTTGGCCGAAGTGCTTAAGCTATTTACTCCCTTTACCTATGTGCAGAAGGGGCCATTCGACTGCAGCAACGCACGCGAGGCCCACGCGCGCCTACCTGAGCAAGAACGCCATGGCCTCGTTTGGGACCCCGAGAATATCGACTGGGCCGACTACTGGACCCGCATCCACATGCCATGCATGGAGCAAAAAATCATCCCATGGATGGATGCGCGCTTTGCAAAGTCGACCAAGGTTTTGCGCGCGCACGCAAGCTTGCAGAGTGCATGGGATGAGCAAGTGGCCCGCACGCCGCATGCACCCGCGCTCGGCACCATGGTGAACGGCGAGCTGGCCTGGAGCACCTACCGAGACCT
>JAYWGD010000033.1:0-9666 GCA_043778435.1 Myxococcales bacterium
GGTCACGCAACTGATTCACAAGCTCGTGGACTCCACGTTGCGCAAGAACGCGAAGCAAACCTCCGACTACAACGTGGAAGTCAAGAAGACCTCCGATGCAGGTGGCTTCACCAAAGTGCGCACGCTTGCCAAGAACAAGAAGAATGCACGCGAAGCACCTGTGCAAGTGGACTACCTCTTGGCCACAGTGGGCGACAGCTACCGCGCCGTCGACATCGTGACCGAAGGCTCGAGCATCTCGCGCAACTACTACACGCAGTTTCACCGCATGCTCGCCAACCCCAATGAGGGCTACGCGTTCGTGGTCAAGCGCCTTCGGGAGAAAACGGCCAAGTAACCCGCCTTGCGCGCGCTCGCGTCTCGTGCCGCAGCCGTGCTTTCAGAGCGCGGCTGCGTCGCTTTGTGGATGGCTCTGTGTGGCTCTCTCATGCAACAGACGCAAACCATCGAGTGTGAGCGCTGGCAAAACCTCGTCGACGCCTTGGGTCATGGGCGCGATCAAACGTGAGAGCCCGCCCGTCGCCACCACCTTGCAAGGCGTGCCCATCTCCGCGCGCAAGCGCGTGACCAGGCCGTCGACCAATCCGACGTAGCCATAAACAATGCCAGACTGCATGGCCGTGAGCGTGTTGGTTCCGATCACGCGCAGTGGCTTGACGATCTCCACACGCGGCAACTTGGCAGCGCGTGCGGAAAGCGCGTCGGCGGCCACCTGAATCCCAGGAACGATCACGCCGCCCAGATACTCACCGGCTTGACTGACACAATCAAACGTTGTCGCCGTTCCGAAGTCGACCACGACCGTGGCCATTCCGGTATGGGCAAATGCCGCGACGGCGTTGACAATGCGATCGGCCCCAAGCTCTCGCGGATTGTCGACGCGCACAAGCATTCCGCAATCCATGTCCGGAGTCACCACCACAGGCGTGACGCCAAATGCCTTTTTGGTCATCGCAATCATAGGCTCCGTGAGCGCCGGGACCACACTTGCAATAATTGCAGCATGCACAGAACTGCGTGCGACGTGATGCAGGTTCAGCAGCTCCGCGAGCACCACCAAGAACTCATCCTCAGTGCGTCCGCGACCGCTTTCCACCCTGAACTCGTGCGTCAGGGCGAGCCCCTCAAAGAGCCCATAGACGATGTTTGTGTTGCCCACATCAATAACCAGAAGCATGGTGAGAGCGGTGCTAGCACAAGGCTCAACATTCGGGAGAATGGCAACGTTGGGTGGCGTGTTGGCACTCGGCATCCTGGCGGTGGCAGCATCACGTTCTTGTGATGCCACGGGGCCTGGGACGGCGGCACCGCTCAGCGCGCCCGTACTTGCCGACACAAGCGCCGCGATCACAGTCATCGCCAACAATGCGCATTGGCCATCGGGCGAGCTTCCACGGCTCACCTGCGCGCAGGCACAAGGCGTGATGGCGGTCGTGCGTGCGAGGCTGCCTTACAAGCCGCAACCTATCGCCATGGCCGAGTTCGCCGACGAGCTTGGCACGTGGGTCGACCCTACCGGTGCGTGGGTTCAAGATTCTGGCGTCCAGACGAGTCTCTTGCCCACCGCGCGCTTGCTGTACCCGGCGCTTCTGGATCTCAAAGCATCGTGCACTCACGCGCTACCCTTGGCGCAATCGCTAAAGGACTACATGGCCGAAGCTCGCTCCAAAAGTGATTCGCCTGAGATGACTTCTCCGGAATTTGTTGCACGAAAATCACAGCTTTTGTCAGAGTTTCCTGACGAAAAAGAGCTGCTTTCTGCCCACTTGGACCGAGTCTTGTTTCCCGTTCATGATACCAAGGCCTGGGAGGAAATTGTCTTGGCGGCAGCGCTCCGAGCCTTGGTGCGTTTGCACGATGCACATAGCGAATGGGCCCCCGCCGACGAAGATACGGATGCGACGGGACAGCGCCTTTTCCGTAGCGGTCCCGCGCCGCTTTGGGAGGAGATTGCACAAGGCGCGCTCGGTGTGACGGTGGTCAAGACGGCGCGCGCAGAGCTCGCGCCCGGCGATGAAATCGTATGGGTGCAGACCACACGCAAGCCGCGTCTCTATCTCGTGGGGCTTTCTCCCGAACAGTGCGAGCAAGTTGCCCTCACTGCAAGCGATGAGGGTGCCGAAGTGGAGTCGAGCAATGCAGGAACGGTGACGCTGCGGGTAAGGCGTGCAGCATCCTCGCACTACGAGACACTGCAGCTCCATGACGACGCGTTCGATACAACCAAGCCGCGCCTACAGACTGCACATGTGCAGAGCAGCGCAGGACTCATTCCCATGCTTCGCATCGAAGAAATGTACGACGAGCTGAGCGACGACATGCACACGTGGCTACGAGCGACCCCGGACGCACGGGAGGCGCCGCTGGCCATTCTCGATCTCCGCGGCAACGGCGGTGGCGCTGTGGAGCCAACCCTAGAGGTGCTCGGTCTTTGGTTAGGCAACCGGCCTGCGCTGGCATGGACGGCATCGACGAAGGGCTCCGATGTCGAGGTCGAAGGAGCGCCTAGCGCCGACGAGCGATGGGACATCCCGGTGATTGCGCTGGTGGATGCGCAGACCGCAAGTGCAGCAGAAATGCTGGCCGGCGCGCTACAAGCTTACGGCTACGCACGCGTGGTGGGCGAGCGAAGCTTTGGCAAGGGTTGCATGCAAGAGGCCGTCGAGATGCCCTCTGGTACTCCGGGCACACTCTCCCTCACGACAGCGCTTTATGCGTTGCCAAACGGACACGGGGTGCAACGGGCGGGCATCGCACCAGATGCATTGTACACATTTTTGCCGACCACGCCCCGCGCGCTGCGAGAAGAGCAACGCCCTCATGTGGCGCCTCGCTGGTCGACCAGAGATGCCCGCCCCTCAGGCTACGCGCGGGCTTGGGCGCCACGAACGCCCATCCACTCGATAATGGGCTGCGCAGACGAAGCCCTATGTGCCGCTCTCCGTTTGGCGCTCAAGCTCCCGTCGACGACTCCTCCGAAGACGAAAACACCTCGCTAACGGCGCTCCGCAGTTCCGGTGTCATCACAAGTCGGGTGCGAATCAATTTCTGGTTCGCCAAGCGCCCAAGCACAAAGGACACTTCCTCAACTGGGCGCGACGGGCCCTTGCGAAACACCACATGAATGGGATCTTTGCCCGTAGACAGCGGCACGTCCGTTGCAACATCCAACCCTACATCGTGGCGCGGATCAAAGCCTCGAGCGCGCGCGATGTCTTGCGCTGTATGCAACGCTGCGCGCGATCCCTCCGGCGTCGCGTGCTCACCAAATAGTTCCAGCGTCTTGAACAGATGCCGTTCACGCACACGCCGGGTCAGATTGGAGAGCGCAGCATCGGACGCGTCTTCCCACGCGCGCATGGCGACGGCGAGCACGTCGTCGTCCAGAAGCAAGTAGTCCTCGAGCAACACTTCGCCGCCAAAGGCTGCCGACCGCATCGCGCGAGGCACGGCTGACAACGACGTACCATCGGCAATCAGCTCGCTTGCCCGGCGTAGTGCAGCGCGAATCATCCACTCCGCAGAACGCGTGGATTTATGCAGGTAGATCTGCTGAAACATAAACATACGCGCGAGAATAAACGACTCCACCGCTGGCAACCCCTTGGCGCCATCAATGGCCAAACCTGGGGCCTCTCCCCCCATGGTTGGCGCGAAACACAGGCTGCGAAGCAGCCAGTCGAGGTCGAATCGACCATAGGCAGCACCCGTGAAGTACGCGTCACGAAGCAGATAGTCGGCGCGATCCACATCCACAAGTCCACTCACAGCCTTGGCCAAGTAGGGCAGCTCATGCTTGCCGTGAACAAGCGCCGCAACGCGCTTTGGCATCCCCAGATCATAGGCGGCAAGCACCGCATACACGCCGGTGCTCGGGTCCGTGAGCACACGCTCGGTCCAGACCTCGTGATGGGGCGCCCCCGGCAACGCATCCTCGAACAAGTGAGAGAGCGGGCCATGCCCGACATCGTGCAGGAACGCCGCGGCAAGCGCATCGCGCGCATGATCCGACGAAATACGCTGCCAAAAGGGCAATGCGGCATCGATGGTACGCAGCCGCGCGATCAGCCGCTGCATCACATGCGCGGCGCCAATCGCATGGCTAAAGCGCGTGTGCTCCGCGCCAGGAAACGCGTAGCTGGTCACACCCAACTGCTTGATACGCCGAAGACGCTGAACCTCAGGCGTATCGAGCAGCTCGCGAATCACTTCGTCTTCCGGAGCCTCGAACGAGATAAGCCCGTGCACGGCATCGCGCAAAATCATGAGTGATCTCCAGCGCGTGTATCGATCACGCTTACTTCTGCAGCGCGTGTATCGATCACGCGACCATCATCCTCATACAGACGCACGGCCTTGGGCCATTCGGTGAGAAACGCTTCACGAGCCACAAAGCGCGCCGCGCCGGTTAAAGGTCTCTCGGCGTGCCAATGCGCGCAAAACACATCGCCGCCTGCAACGTCGCATGCCCATGCCAGAGGCTCCACGCCCGGCGCCAGCGACACATGCACTCCGCCATTCTCAGTACGTGCGATATGCACGCAATCGGATCCCAGTTCTGGCGAGAATGGCCCTGAGGTCTCGATACTTGCGCTCCGCCCAGCACGCCTCAAGCGCGACATCAACGTCCACAGGGCGACTCCTGACGCATCGCCAGCCACTGCCTTTCGCTTCAAGCTCACCGCAGCAACCGCCGTCGTTCCACTGCCAGAAAACAGATCGACCACCGTATCTCCTGCGTCGGTCGTAGACCGAATCACGCGCTCCAGCAACGCAAGTGGTTTCTGTGTTGGAAAGCCCGTGCGCTCTTTGGCAGGAGCATGCCGCATCGGTGCGATGTCGGTCCACAATGCGTCCACCGGGCGCTCTCTTGCCCATCCGCCCGAAGGAAGTTGGGTGAGTGCATACTTGATGTAGGCCTTGCCGCTCGGGCTGCGGTGCACACGTCCTTCTGCTTCGAGCCTGGCGACCGATGCATCCGTGTAGTCACCACGTGGCGCCAAGGTAAAAGCACCGCCTTGCGCGTCCTTACGCACCGACGATGGATCGATCTCCTCTAGGCGCGTATCAGGAACGATTTTCGCCTTAGGCATGCCGTAGAGCAAAAGTGTGTCGAGCGTGCGGCCGTATTGCGCGCTCGCGGCTTGCCGGCCCAAGTTGGGCGCACGCTTCCAAACGATCTCGTTGCGAAACGCATTTGGCCCCATGATTTCCTCGAGAATCAGGCGGGCGTAATGAGACGCGCGGTAGTCCACGTGCACACAAATCACGCCATCAGGCCGCAGCAACGACACACTGGCATCGATGGACTCTGCAAGCATTTCCAAGTAGGCTCCGAAGCCGCCGCGGCGCTGCGTCCACGTATCGGTGTAGGCGCGGGTGCGTTTGACATCCCCATCTGCGCGGCCATCGAATCGCGTCTCCGCAGTGTAGTCCGCCATCGATCCGTAGGGCGGATCCAAGTAGACCAAGCGCACCTGGCCGCGCATCCCATCCGCACACAAGGCTCGCGCCACGTCGCTCGCAGGCCCCAACACCAAACGCGCATCCGTCGCCGCAGCCGGCAAAGAGCTGTTCTCCAAACGCATCAACAGGGGCGGATCGCGAGGGACCCACTCGGGCGTGCGCCAACGGCGTCCGGGCCACCCCAATTTCATTCCATCCTCCGGGGCGGCGTTGCGTACTCCATCCTTCACCACGCGCGAACGCTACCACAACCCTGCGGCGAGGTGCGCTATAGGCACGTGCACCGTACATGCCTTCCCTGCTGTCCTTTCTCTCCGCGCTTGATCACGACAAGCTTGCAGCTTTGGCAGATGCACACGGAGCGAGTACCGACGACAGCCTACGCGTTCCGGCATCCGTGCAAGTAGCACGCATGCTGGTCGAGAGCACGGTACGCGACGCCGCCCAAACGCGTCATCTTTTGCTCGCCTCACGCAGAGGTGATGCTGATGCGCTCGCACGTCTTCAAGCGTTGGGCGTGCTGTGGCCTCGGGGCGACGCAAGTTGGTCTTTGCCGTGGGCCCTCGAGCTTGCCATCGGCGAGGGAGCTCGACGAGGGCCTCGCTCCTTCGCCACACTCTATGTGCGCATCGAACAAGAGGGCGCACGCGCCATCGCTCGCGCACGCGGTTTCGCGTGGCTGCAAGCGCCGCGGGCTTTGTCGCTCGAATCGCTCTGGGGCGAGCTCAGAAACCCAGAGAGCATGAAGCTGCAGGTGGCCTGCCTAAGCGATGCCGAGCGTGGAGTGCTTGTACGCATTGGAGAAGAAGGAGGCGAGGTCACGGGCCACGAACTTGCGGACTTGGAGCGCAACCCCTCACGCGTGGCTACGACCAGCGGTGTTTGGTCCAGGCGAGGAGCCAGCTTCGCGCTCAATCGGCGAGGTTTTTTGCTGCCGATGGGAATGGATAGGCACACTGTTCCCGAAGAGGTGTTGCGCGCAGTGATGCCAGAGAGCTTTGCCGCCAAACAAGCCGCGCGCGCGCATGCCGAAGAGGATTTGGCCTCACCCGCCGAAGCCGTACGTGCACAATACACCCACACGCCGGGCTCGCTGCTCGGAGCGGTGGTGTTGCTTTCACTTGCCAACCGAAACGGCAAAGCCCCTCGCGTGCTTCCTCTCAGCCGAATGAATACGGTGGCGGCACGCCTCGACACGCACCAGGATACCGTGGCCCTCTTGTACTCGCTTGCATTCGAAGCGGGATGGCTGCGCGCAGCCCAAGGTGCGGGAGTCGGGCCCGCCCTTGCCGACGCCACCGAGCCACTCATGCGACTGTGGTCTCGCAGTTCAGGGTGGGACGAGACGTTTGTTGAGCCGGATCGTCGACGCGCCGCCGATGGCCCAGCTTCGGACGGCGTGGTGCAGACGCTGCGCGATGTTGTGTTAGAATATGTGCGGCGCGCCACCGTCGGTCGATGGGTGCGCGTGCAGGCACTGGTCCAAGCTTGTCTTGCCGATCCGCGTTGCACACGTTTGGTCAAGGCTGTTTCTAGGCGTAAAGTTCCTGGCTCAGCCTCGGTGGAGCAAGCCATCACGCGAATGGTGAGCAGCGCGCTGCACACGTTGGGAGAACTCGATATCGCCGACAGTGCAGAAGGTGCACTCTGCAGACGTGCGGCGCGCTCCTCCCAGCTCGAACACGAAGACGATGTCCGAAGGCTCGCCGTGCGCCCAAGCACGCGAGCCTGTGATCTTGTTCTCACGGCTGATTTGTTGGAGCCGGTACGTTGGGACGAGTCGCTCATCGTCACGCTCCATGAGGACCGCGTGCGCGACGCGTTCATCAAAGGCCAAGGTCAAAGCGAACTGCAAGCGAGCCTCGCCCGGTGCCTCCCAGACGCAGGCTCCGCATCCGGCAGTTGGCATGAGGTGCTTGCAAACGGCATGTCGGCCCAAGGCGACGCATACGCCACCGCACTCGCCTACGCGATCCGTGTGCATGACGCGGCGGTTGCGCTTTCGCTTTACGGCGATCGCGCGATGCAGCCGCTTCTGGTTCCTGAAGCACCCTCAGGTTGGGTCTTTGTGCGTGCGGGTGCGGATGTCGAAAAGGTGATGGTTGCATTGCGCACGCGCGGCGTTCGTGTCGGTGTTGTACCTGCGTGATGAGACACCGTGAACAGGCATTTCGCGTAACGGAGAACGTGGTGTTTGGCGCTTATTCATGAGAGCTTAAGCCCCACGATGATATTTCGACGCGCCAAGCTCATTTGCACCCTGGGGCCCGCCTGCGACACCAAAGAAGGCCTACGAGAACTCATCCTTGCCGGCATGGATGTCGCGCGTTTTAACTTCTCGCATGGCACGCATGAGGAGCACCGCGCTCGACTCAACCGACTGCGCGACGTGGCCGAGGAAATGAACCGCCCCGTGGCGGCGCTCCAAGATCTCTGCGGCCCCAAAGTGCGCACGGCCGCGTTCCCTGCGCCCTTCGATCTCCCGACCGGCAGCAAAGTCACGTTGGTCGAAGGAACAACCGGTGCTGATGCAAGCGTCATCCCCATCGAATACGAGGGCCTTGCCGAAGACGTGCGCCTAGGCGACAAAATCTTGTTCGACGACGGCCGCTTGGTTCTTGAAGTTACATCGCTTGAAGGCTCCGTGGTGCATGCCACGGTCACGCAAGGCGGCGGCATGCGCAGTCGCATTGGCGTCCACTTGCCAAGCCGTACCATGCGCGGCGGCGCGCTCACCGAGAAAGACAAGTTGGACCTGGCGTTCGGTCTTGAGCAAGAGTTCGACTACGTGGCGCTGTCATTTGTACGACGCGCCGACGACTTGCAGCAGGTCCGAAACATCTGCCTGGCGGCAGGCAAGAACATTCCTGTGGTTGCAAAAATCGAGACGCCTGATGCGGTCGACAATCTGGAGAGCGTCATCGCGGCATCCGACGTCGTGATGGTGGCCCGCGGCGATTTAGGCGTCGAGTATCCGCCCGAACGCGTGCCTGTCATTCAGCGTCAGATCTTGGGCGTGGCAAGGCGCGTTCGTCGCCCGGTCATCGTAGCCACCGAAATGCTTCAATCGATGACGAAGGCTACACGTCCCACGCGCGCCGAGGCGAGCGATGTCGCCAACGCCGTTTACGCAGGCACAGACTGCGTCATGCTCAGCGGCGAGACGGCCAACGGCGAGTTCCCCACGCTCAGCGCACAGATGATGGCAAGCATCGCCTCAGAGGCTGAGTCGAGCGCATTCTACGAGGTGATTCCCTATGCCACACGCGCCACCAATGTGGCTGAGGCCGTGGCCCGAGGGGCCGTCAACACGGCCAAAGAAATTGGTGCAAAGTACATTGTTGCGTTCACCGAGTCCGGCTCCAGCGCCGCGCTTGTCAGCCTTGCGCGGCCTCATGTGCCCATCGTCGCCTACTCGCCCTACTTGCGCACACGCCGTAAGACCAACCTCTACTGGGGCGTCATGCCGCGCGCCATGGACGCCATGAACGACATCGACAAGCTCACAGCGTGGGTCAGCCAGGACCTGATCGCATCGGGTTTGGCCGTGGCAGGCGAACGTGTGGTGATGGTCTTTGGCGCGCCCATTGGTCTTGTAGGCAGCACCAACTCGATGCGCGTCCACGTGCTATCGTAATGGCCATGTCCACCATCGATCCACGTCTCGATCTGGTCTCCGAAATCCAGCGCCTCAAGCGCGAGCGCAATGCCGTTGTGCTTGCGCACTACTACCAAGATAGCGACATCCAAGATGTCGCCGACTTCTTGGGAGACTCTCTGCAACTCGCGCAGGCCGCCGCCAAAACCACGGCCGACGTGATCTGTTTTGCAGGTGTGCACTTCATGGCCGAGACGGCCAAGATTCTCAATCCGAGCAAGGTCGTGGTGGTGCCCGACATGGATGCTGGCTGCTCGTTGGCCGATGGCTGCCCGCCCGCGCGCTTCGCGGCATGGCAGGCCAAGTTTCCCAACTCGGTGACTGTATCTTACATCAATTGCACGGCCGAGGTGAAGGCACTGTCGGATTACATCGTCACGTCCTCCAACGTAGAGAAGATTGTGGCGCAGATCCCCGCCGGCAAAACCGTCTTGTTCGGGCCCGACAAAAACCTGGGCGCATGGGTCAACAAGAAGCTAGGGCTAGACATGAAGCTCTGGCAAGGTTCCTGCATTGTACACGAAACGTTTAGCGAGCGTAAA
>JAYWGD010000034.1:0-9660 GCA_043778435.1 Myxococcales bacterium
TACAGCGCCGCGCTTGAGGGAGAGCGGTACGATCTCTATCTTCTTTCGGAGAGTGCGCGTGGTCAGCGAGCCTCGGTGCATCGCTTTCTTACGGCGCAACGTATTGCGGTGCGCGCTAAATTTGACTCCACACTTCGCCGCCTCGCGGGCGAAGTGCAGGGGATTCCCTTTGTCGCCGTGCGCCAATCCGAGAGCGACACGTTGCGCACATGGATGAGCAAAAACACTCGCCCCACCTTTGAAACTGGCGAGGTGATTGCTCTCTCACTGATTGATGCTCTTGCAGAGTTGCATCTTGCACGCTTCGTACATGGTGCTTTGCGTAGCGACACCATCCATGTTTCCGATGACAAGGCGTATTTTGGCGAGCTCGCAACGGATCGTTTGGACACGCGTCCAGAAGCCAGTTCGTTTTCAGCAGATGTGTTCTCGTTAGGGGAACTGTTGTTTGAATTGTTCGCCGGCGTGACGCCGCTGCGCGCAGAAGGCAAATCATTACGTGAGATGGCGGCATGTTCCGTGGGTGTCTCTGACCTTGTCGGCCTGATGCTCAGCGCAAATGCGGACAAGCGTCCGGCGAGTGCGGTGCGGGTCCTCGAGCTTTGGAAGACGATGGGCGGCAGCGATCGCTCTCGAGCAAATGGCGACGTCGATGTGGTTACGGCTCTTGCAGCATTCGACGCTTCGCCATCTTCGAAAGAGGCCGCTATTACTTTGGAACAAGCGGCGCACGATGGCGATCGCGCACAGGAGATCACGGGGCGATTCGAAGCCGCTGCTGCAGCGTCTTCGTCTGCAGACACCAAACGTGATCTGTTGTCTCGCGCCGCGCGTCTTGCAATTTATGTGAGCCGTAACGATGGGGATGCAGAACGGGTGCTCCGCTCAATGCTCGTTCTTGATGCAAGTGATGCGTTTGCTTCAGAAGCACTCGAAGAGTTGCTGCGGCGCACCCACCGTCACGAAGAGCTTGTCGAGGGCATCTTGGCACGCACCGAGAATGCAACGTCCGCGCGCGACAAGTCGCGTGCATTTGCAGATCTCGGGCGCGTGTTCTCGCGCGATCTTGGCGACCGAGAACAAGCCATTGTTGCGCTCGCCCAAGCGGTGTGCGCCGACCCAAGCGATGCGGGTCATATTGCCGAGCTTGAGCGTCTATGCGCTGGCAACAAGACGGCATGGGAAGAAGTGCTTGCATCATGCATGGAGACACTCAAAGCTGGAGCCTTGTCTGCTGGCGAGCGCGTGGACCTCTTGATGTTCACTGGCAATGGATACGATCGGTATGTGGCGCGCAGCGACATGGCAGTGCTTGCTTACGATCAGGTGCTCGCCACAGACCCCGCGCACGAAGGCGCCCATCATCGACGCGTCGCTATTTTTCGTCGTGGTTCTCAATGGTCTGATCTGGCCATGGCGCTCGAAGGCCAAGCCAATGCAACAAGTGCAGGGGCGAAGTCTTCGGCGGCGCGCATGCAGGCGGCCGATGTAGTCGCTATGCATTTGGGAGATTTGTCACGCGCAGAAGCGTTGCTGGCGCGCGCATCCGAGGAGGATCCAAAGAACGCGGCTGCATTCGCCAAGCTTGCGGCCATCGTCGAGAAATCTGGTGACGCAGACAAGTGGCTGTCTGTGCTGGAGCGTCAGGCCGCTGCCTCCAACGACAAGTCGTCGGCAGGGGTGTGGGCTCGGGCTGGAAAAGTATGGGAAGAGAAGCGACAAAACTTGGAAGAAGCCCTTGTTCGCTACGCGCGCGCGCTCCTTGTAGACCCTCGTTGCCTTGAGGCTTTGCAAGGCCAAGAACGTATCTGGACGTTGCAAGGAAACCTGAAGGAGATTGTAGGAAACCTGCGTATGCAGGCGGAGCTCAGCGCCACGCCCAGGCAGCATGTTGCGGCTCTTGAGCGCATTGCAAAAATTCAAGATGAAGAGTTCTTTGATCACGTGGGCGCGAGCGAAACCTTGGAAAGCATTCTCGAACGAGATCCCAAAAACCCGACGGCGCTTTCAAATTTGGCTCGCCACCAGCGCACCTTGAAGCAGTTCGATCGTGAAGTTGCCACCTTGGATACACATATCCAATCGGTTGCTGGAGCCGATCAAATTGGCTTGTTACTCCGCAAAGCGCGCGCGCTGGCGAGCGAACTAGGTTCGCCCGAAAAGGCGATGAAGGTGTATGAAGAAGTGCTCGCGGTAGATGGTCACCACACCGAAGCTCTGGAGGCGCTGGCGTCGCTTCGTGAGACCAGTGGTGACGTGCACGCGGCGCTTTCAAGCATCGAGAAGCTTGCAGAACAAGCAACCACATCAGAGACGCGAAGCGAGCAGTGGACACGCGCTGCGAAGTTCTTGGAATCACGAGGCGACAAGGATGCCGCAGTCGAACGCTACAAGCGGGCGCTGTCTGAGCAGCCAGAGAATACCATCGCGTCGGCGGGCTTGCGCGCAGCCTATGAGGCGAGCGGTGATCACGGCAACGTGGTGAGCATCTTGGAGCACGATCTAAAACTCGCTTCGGGCGAGTTGGCTCGTGCCCGTCTATACAGCGAATTGGCCCGTGTGCATTATGCCATGGGCGCCAAAGATTCTTCCGAGCGCGCTGTTGGGCTCGCGCTGGAGTTAGACTCCACGAATCTCTTGGCGCTTTTGGTCGCCGGAGACTTGGCCTTCGATGCTCATCGCTTTCGTGAGGCCATTGTACGATTCGAAGCCGTACTTGGGCGCGTGAATGCACTGAGCTCCGCAGATGGCAAGCGAGTACTTGTAAGATACATCGAAGCTTACGGGCGCGCGAATGCTCCGTCAGCTCCTGCACCAAGCTCGCACGGGCCGGCCTCACTGGCAGACCTTTCCTCGCTTGCACCGCCTTCAATGACAACGTTGATCCCGGTGGGAGAAACCCATCCAAAGCTTCGAGCGGCGGTAGATATGCTCTGGAACATCACAGGAGATGACCGGCAGTCTCTGGCAGCGGCGTCGTTGGTTCTCTTTGACCATGCAGAACCTCAGGTGTCACTCGATGCACACCGTAAGTTGATTGAAGGCGATGCGCTACGCGGAGTGGAGCGCGCACACGCTCTCTATCGCACGGGCGAGAGCGCACGACGCGTCGAGGCTTTGGAAGAGGCTGAGACGCTGCTTCGGGAGGCTTCCAAGCTTGCGCCGACATTCAACCCCACATGGAAGGCATTGGGGCGCCTCTACAACGAGACAGGAAAGTTCGAGGACGCTGCGGCTTGCATCCGGCGACGCGTGGAGACCTCCAGCAAGGCAGAGCGGTTCGACGCGCTCATTGATCTCGCTGACGTGACCTTCCTTCGGTTGGGCAACAAGTCGGCCGCGCAAGAAATTTACGGACAAGCGCTGCAGGAGCGTCCGGGAGATCGACGCCTTCTCGCGAAGCTCATGCAAATTCATACTGAGGGCAAGGACTGGGGAAATTTGCTGGGCGTGGTGCAGTCGCTTGCGATGGGGGTAGAAGACACGGCACAACGTGCAAAGTACAATCATACTGCCGCTGCTATTGCGTTTAAGCATCTGCATGACAACGCACGAGCCAAAGAGCTCTATGCCTCTGTGCTCAATGATGACCCACACAACACGAAGGCAGCCGAGGAATACTTGCGCTTGCTCGACGAAGTGGGAGATGCCGACACAAGCGAGCAGGTGCTCAATACACTCCTCGATGTCGCGCAAGAAAAAGGCGACGCAAACCGTGCGCGCGTCCTACTCGACCGCGTCGCAGCGCTCTACGACACCCAGCTCAATGAGCCAGCCTTGGCCATCGACGCCTACGAAGCCGCCCAGGCGCTTGACCCGGACAGTCGTGAACGCGCGGACAAACTGGCTGTACTCTACACAAAAAATCCCGCGGAGTATCTGAACAAGGCTGAGGACAGCCAGGCTGCGATGCTGCGGCACAATCCCTACCGCGTAGAGAGCTACAAACTGCTTCGCCAAATGTACACCGATGTCAGGGCTGCAGACCCCGCATGGTGCATGTGTCAGGCGCTTTCGTCGCTTAAACTGGCGGAGCCCGACGAGGAGCGGTTCTACCTCAAGCATAAGAAAACGTCGCCCGCAGCCGCCAAAGCTGTGATGTTAAAAAGTGATCGTGCATCGCTTATCCACGAGGATGCAGATGCCACGCTGACGGCGTTGTTCGCCTTGTTGCGGCCTAGCATTGAGTCGATGCGCGCCAAGTCTCTTGCGGAGCACGGATTCGAGGCTGCGGCGTTAAAGGATGCGGCGAGCGACGGCTCGTTGTTGGGTCAGACCACAAACTATGCCGCGGGCGTCTTTGCGCTGCCTGCATTGCCCATTGCAGCCGCACCCGGTGCCGTAAAGTTTGTGGCAGCCCAGCCGGGCATTTTGGCGGGAACGTGCGCAAGCACAGGCAATCCCGAGGAAGCGCAAGTCGCGGCGTTTCACGTCGCGCGTGCCCTGTGGCTGGCGCAAGGCGGCTATGCTGTGCGCACGTTGGTGCCTAGCGCAACCGGGCTAAAGGCCTGGGTCTACGCATCCATTCGTTTCGTCTTGCCGTCTTTCGCAATGCCGGAGGAGCTGCAAAGCACCGCTGCAGAGTGCACCGAAGTGCTGAAGCGCGATATGGTCGGACACGCGAAGGACGAGCTGATTGCACTGATCAGCAAGTTGCGTGCAGTGGCGTCTATCGATCTGGGGCGCTGGACCAATGGCGTAGACCTCACTGCCGATCGCGCTGGTCTCATTCTTTGCAACGACTTGCCCATTGCGCTCGCTGAACTGCGCCGTAGCGGTGGAGCAGAGAGCACACTCAGCACCAAAGAGCGCTCGAAAGAACTGGTTCTGTACGCAGTCTCGAGGCCCTACTTCCAGATTCGTAATGCGCTTAAAGTCGGCATCGAATCATGACTTTGACGAACCCGATGTACGCGCTGTCGCTGCTTGCAGCCGGCAGTGCGACAGCATGCACGCGCGCCGCGGGTAGCACGCCAGTTGCGGGTGATGTGCCGGTTGATGCTGCGCCAAAAACGACCGCAGTTTCAGTCGTGCAGACGTCGCCTCGTGCTGCAAAAAATGTGGTATTAATCACCGTTGATAGCTTGCGCGCCGACATGCCCTGGAATGGGTATGCCAAAGACATCGCGCCCAGACTCACAGCGCTTGCGGCAAAAAGTGCAACATACACGAATTTCTACGCACTCTCGTCCTATACTTCCGCAAGCGTGGCTGGCTTTCTTGCGGGCAAGCCGCCAAGTGAGTTGCTGCGTAGTGGCTACTTTTTCAATAGCTACCCATCCAAGAACTTGTTCTTCCCCGAGCTGCTGAAAGAGGCAGGCGTGCGCACTACGGCAGGGCAGGCGCATTGGTACTTTGGCACCGCAGGATGGGATCAGGGCTTCGAGACATGGCAGCTGATTCCCAACTTGAAACGCAATCAGCTCATGGACGAAGAAATCACGGGGCCGCGCCATACAGCACTGGCGCTCAGGCAGCTTCGTGTCTCGGACACCGATGCGAGACCGTTCTTCGCGTGGTACCACTACATGGACCCGCACGATCAGTATCTGCCGCACCCGGGTGTGTCGCCCGATTTTGGCAAGGGCAACCGAGGCCGCTATGACGGCGAGGTGTACTTTGCAGACAATGCCATCGGTGAGTTGATTGACGGCATCGAGAAGGCCCCATGGGGCAAAGACACTTTGGTGATCGTAAGCGCCGACCATGGAGAAGCATTTGGAGAACACGGCCGCACGCGGCACGCGTTTGAGATCTATGAGCCTCTCGTCCGCGTGCCATTTTTGGTCTACGGCCCCGGCGTACAACCACGCAAGATTGTGCAGCGCCGCAGTGCAATCGATTTGGCGCCCACGGTGCTCGATGTGTTCGGCAAGAAGGCCCCGGAGGACGCGTTCCCAGGCACCAGCTTGATGGCCGAGGTGCGCGGCACGGACGCTCCCGCGCGCGACTTTATTGTGGACCTGCCCGAGACCAGCACCAACGACAAGCGGCGTGCGCTTTATCATGGCGACATGAAGGCCAGTCGTAGTGGCGACGCCTTTGTACAAGTCTTCGACCTTGCGGCCGACCCCGGTGAAGACCATCCTCTCAAAGGTGCGTCGCGCGAAACCATGGTGCGCCTGCTCAAAGAATACGATTTGGCCCATCCTGATGTGGCGCCGACCCAATGTGGCAAGGGATGTTTGCATTCGGCTGTGAGCAAGTAGCAGCGGGGCGATGTCGCCCCCATGCCGCAAGAACTCCGTAGGTTGTAGACTTGCTCAAGGCGCCCGCTGCGTGGACACTTGCAACATGCATCTCCTCAAACACACCTCTATGTCGGCGACGGCGCTCTACGCTTTTGCGGCATGCACCCTTTACGCTGCGGCTTCGTCGGCGCAAACGCCGAGATTTCATGAGAACTGGGACAATGGCACGATGGGTTGGCGCACCACGTCCTACGCCATAGTGCCAACCAATGTAGATACCGCGACCACCCAAGGTGCAGCTCTGACCGTGCTGTCGGAGCCCACCACCTGTGCGGGCAGTTTCGCTCGTGAGACACCTGCCAACAAAGGTTCTGGCGGACGCGTATTCCAAGTGCCAGCCGCCGCCGCACAGCAAACGGTGGCCGCTGGAGATACAATGTGTATCGCCGCTTGGTTGCGCAACGGAGCCGCGGGTGGTCAGGCGTACTTAGGCATTAACTATGTGCAGAGTGCAGTGGGTTACACAGACACGCGCTATGGCGCAGCAGGCCCGGGCGCCGGCGTATTCCGTGATTCCACCTATCGCGAGCATTGGCTCATTGGCACCGACGACATTGGCGCCGCGGGGGACAGGCCTTGGGGTACGGGAGATCCCGAGCAAGCGGCCTATGGCTCGACCGAAGTGATGAATGCGACGCCAGGAGCTTGGAGGCTCTACACGAAGGCGTGGACCGTCACGAAAACAGATTTGCGGAGCTTCAACGGCGACCCAGGAGCCAATGCCTTTGTCCTCAAGTTTGAAAACTTTGGCGGCGACTCAAACAACAGCAAAACGCCTGGTGACAACGCCGATTTCGGCGACATTTTTGTCTTTAACGGCGCATGTCCGAGCACAGACGCCATTGCCGCGCTGAGTTCGGTGCATGAACCATGTGCTGCAGGATCTGCCGCTGCGTTTTGCGTGAGCTCAGGAGCCGCACCGAACCAAATTTCTACCTGCGCAGGGTGTGATGCTTCGTTCGGCACAACAGGAACCAAGGTCTGCGCAGCGGCGTCGCCGATTTGCATCACCACTGGCGCCAACGCAGGCCAATGTCGTGGATGCGATGCGGACCAGGGTTCCAGCAAAGGAACAACCTTGTGCAACTCTGCCCTGGCTCCATACTGCAGCACCAAGCCTGGGGCGAGCAACCTTGGCAGTTGTGGCAAATGCACATTGGATGCAGATTGCATTGAGGATTCCGGAGGCCCCAATCACGCAGGCATCAAGTGCGACGGCGCCAGTGGCGCATGCACCACCGGCTGCAGAAACGATACCGACTGTGCATCGGGCAGTTGGTGCGATGGCGGTACCGCCACCACGGCGGGCGTCTGCAAAGCGAGGCTCGCGAATGGCACACCTGTTCCGAGCTCCGTTGGAGGCAAATGCAGCGCGACGGTGGGCACGCGCGTTTGCACATCGGGCGTCTGTGATGCCAGCGACAATGCATGCGGCCTGAACAACAACGTGCCATGCAGCGCGGGAGCCGCTTGCCGCTCCAACATCTGCGACAACGGCACCTGCGGCAAGGTTGATGACAAGCCTTGTGCGCTTGCGAGCGAATGCAAGTCGGCGGTGTGCGCAGCAGGCAAGTGCAGCCTCAAGTGCAACAACGACCGCGAGTGTGGCGGCCCCGCAAGCGGGCTTGTCTGCAACGACGAACGCGCTTGCGCACGCGGTTGCCGGGGCATCACCGACGCCAGCAGCAATGGCTGTCCTGAGAGCGAGGTCTGTTCATCAACGTCTGCATCGATCGGTTCTTGTACACTGCGCGTCGACGAGGTTGCGGACGCTGGAGTCGTTCCAGGACCGAAGGCTCTTGCCACTGGCGGCGGCATTCAAGGGGGCGGTCAGAACTGCTCCGTTGGAGGCCCAGGCTCCAGCTCGGCGCTCGCACTGCTTGTGGTCGCCCTCGGAGCCGCACTCAGCCGTCGCCGAGCATCTCACTAAGGCTCAGGCGTACACCCCAACCACGGGCCCAAGGCTGTGGTAACAAAGCGCACCATGAAACCCATGGTGCGCTTTGTTTCATTGAGTGCTCTATGCACCGAGTTGCCGGCCTATCAAACGGAAGGGGCTGCGGGCTTCGATCTCCGTGCTGCAACGCTTGCAGACATTGAGATCGCGCCAGGTGCTTTCGCCATGATCGCCACCGGTCTTGCGGTGGAGATTCCACCCGGGTTTGAGGGCCAAGTACGGCCGCGCTCCGGCCTCGCGGCAAAGCACGGCGTGACTGTGCTCAACGCACCCGGAACGGTGGACTGCGACTACCGGGGCGAGGTGAGGGTTTGTCTCATCAACCATGGCGCTTTACCATTCACGGTGCGTCAAGGTGAGCGCATCGCGCAGATGATCATTGCACCCGTGACCCAAGCGCAACTGGTGTGGGCGCCTTCGCTTCGCGACTTGAGCGAGACGGTCCGCGGCGCAGGAGGCTACGGATCAACGGGCTTGTGACGCGGGCTTTTTTGCAACGAAGGCTCTGAACCGCTTCGCTTGCTCGAGCAGCTTCGACTCTGGATGCTCGCCAATCAGGCGGTCGAGATCTGCAAGCGCCGCACTGTTGTCGCCCATGCGGGCATGAACTTCGGAGAGCAACATCAGGGCCTCAGCCTGCTCTGGAGCGACCAGTTGCACCAAGGTCGTGCTCTCCGGCGAAACCGGGATTCGCACCGTGGCATAATGAGAGAGTGCATACTGCACACGCAGCTCAGCCGCCTTAAAGTTCTCTTTTTTCTGATAAAATTCGGCCACGGAGAGCTCGTGTTTGACCAAGCGCCCCATCAGCTCTACCAACAAGGCGCGGATGCGAGGTGCGCCATCTTGGTTGCCGTAATCTGTGAGGTATGCACGCAGCTCGCGGTAAGCATCCAGCACGGGTGCCTGATCACGTTCTTCGTGTGAGGGCAATACAGAGGAGTCAGCGACTTGCTTGTATTCTGCATCTGCGATCTTGGCGCGGGCATAAGCCACATCGCTGGTGTCGCTGCGGTGGTCATGAACAAACGCGCGATACTTACGGATGCCTTCGAGAAATTTGTCTTGCTCAATGTCCGCGTCGGCGATGCGAAGCTCCGCGAGCAACGCATAGCGCGAGTAGGGATACTTCTTCTTCACATCCCGAAGCAGCGCTTGAGCCTCAAGCCAGTCATGATCCTCGAAATCAATCATGGCCATGTCGAAAGCTCTCTTGGCCTCGTCAGAGTAGCTGGCCGCTGGCTTGCGCGTAGAGCCGCCGCAGGAAGCCATAGCGAACGAGAGAATCAGCGCAAAAGCGGGCGCGGGTGTGAGCTTAGACAGGGTCTGCATCGGGTGTGTACGCGCATAGCCCAAAGGCGTGCCTCTGTGTTATAGACCCGTCTTATTATGGTCGAGAAAAACCCGATCACCCCCGCGGGCTTGCAGAGGCTCAAGGACGAACTCCACCAT
>JAYWGD010000035.1:0-3185 GCA_043778435.1 Myxococcales bacterium
GTCGGCCCCATGCACTGGCGAGCATCGCGGGCACCTCTGCCATGGCCGTGCTCGACGGGCTCAACATTGAACGCGAACTGCTTGCCCCGCTACGGGCGCGCGCGACCACTGTGTTCGACACAACACATTTGTCGGTACACGAGTTGCGCAAAGCCGTTGTCGACACATTTGGCCCCGGAGCCACAAGCACGTCGATGCGTATCCGGATATTGTCGTTTGGATTTAAGTATGGCGTTCCTGCAGACGCCGATGTCATGTTGGATGCACGTTTTCTTACCAATCCCTATTTTCAACCTTCTCTAAGATCCAAAACCGGTGAGGAGAGAGAGGTCTTCGACTTCGTTCTCGCGCAGCCGGACGCCATCACATTTTTGGACAAGATAGAAAGCCTGTTGAACTTCGCAATCCCCCGTTACCGCACAGAGGGCAAAAGTTATCTCACCATCGCCATTGGATGCACGGGCGGAAAGCACCGCTCGGTTGTTCTGGCGCGCGAGCTTGCCGAACGACTTGGTGCCGTGGCATCGCATCGTGATTTGTCACGCGCCGAGAACCGTTCTTAGCAAACATCTTTTGATGCTTCATGGCCCTGTTTGCTTGCAAACCGGCTGGCAAAGATAAGTCTGTTGAACACCAGGAGCTCATTCGCATCCGACTTGTCATGATTTCGTTACCCGAACGCCCTGTCATCTGGTGTAAGGCCCAGCGCCACGTATGGCTTCCAAACTGCAAACGGGCAAACGGCGGTTCAGCCTGGGCGTCGGCCTAGGACTTTGTTTGGCGCTGGCAAGCGCCTGTGCGGACGACCCTGGAGACGGAATGCGTTCCCCTTGCCCCGACGACAAACCGTGCGATGTGAGCATGACGTTCTTGCACACCTCGGACATCCATTCGAGGCTCGTGCCCTATGAGTTGCAGATTACACAGGTAGACTCCGACCTCGGTCTTGGCCCTATCAACGAATTGGTCAGTGTGGGCGGTGTGGCGCGCATGAGCGGTATCCTTGGGCGTGAACGTGCGCGTGCTGGTCGGGTGCTGCATGTGGATTCGGGCGATTGTTTCCAGGGAGCCCCCATCTACAACTTCTTCCAAGGTGAGCCCGAGGTTCGCTCACTGGCTGCCATGGGCGTGGATGCTGCAGTGCTCGGCAATCACGATTTCGATAGCGGCGCGCTCAATCTTGCGCGCCAGCTGCAGCGCTGGGGCGGAACCTTTTCGTCGTTGGCAGCGAACTACTACTGGGATGATTCGCGCATGCCAAACTATGCGCAGCTGTCGCACATCGCTCGGCCCTACCGCATCTTTCAGCAAGGCGGCCTAAAGATTGCAGTCATCGGGATGGCGAACATCTCCACCATGACGGGTCTTTTTAACCAACCCAACAGCGTGAGCATCACACCGCTCAACACCGTGAACATCGCGCAAGCGTACATCGATTCGCTTCGTCCGCACGTGGACCTGGTTACCGCGGTTACCCACATGGGGCTGGAGAACGATCAGCTTATGGTGCGCGGAACCACCGGCCTCGACATCGTCTTTGGTGGCCACAATCACATCGTCCTGAATCCTCCTCAGCAGATTACAGACTGCCATGGCGAGGGCTTAGACGACGGCTTCATCTGGGCCGAGGACCCAAACTACGCGGGTGACGACTCTAGGCCTCCACCGAATGACGATCGCCATCCCGATCCCATTCGTCACCCCTACCAATTCAAACGCCAGTGCAAACCACGAAACGTAAATTTGGTGCACTCGGGGGCGTTTGCAAAATACGTCGGCCGATTGGACCTTGTCCTCTCCAACAATCCTGAGCGCGTCTCGCCTACAGGATTGGCCAAAGACTACGACAAGGTAAACGGCTTTGAAGTGGTCACCAGTCGCTTCAAAGCCATCCCCGTCGAAGCGTCTGCGCCGCAGGATCCGGTGGTTATCGAAATGCTGCTGCCCTATCAGCGCGGGTTGGACCTCCAAGCTGATTTGCAGCTCATCGCCGGGTATAGCCCCGAAGGCGCGGCGCGCATCGCATCCAACGGCGGCGACTCTCCACTTGGCAATTTGATCGCCACCGCGATGTGGCTTCGCCTCGGCGTTCAGAGCGACTTCTCCTTCACCAACTCTACAGGGATACGCGCGGACTTGCTCCCTGGTCCTGTGACGACCGAGCAGCTCTACAATATTTTCCCCTTCAACAACACCATCGCCAAGATGCAATTGTCGGGCGTCGAAGTGCGCCAGTTGTTCGACTACATTGCACGACGCTCTGCCAGCCGTGGTTGCACCTCACAGGTTCAAATCGCCGGAAGCCGTGCGCGTCTCAATTGCACGAGTTGCGAGCGCCCAGAATACACTGCAGCGTGTACCTCGGACAGTGATTGCCCATCAGGTGTGCCGGGCGCTTGTGGCGTGAAGACAGGCCGCTGCAGCGCCAATTCTTGTGCCGAAGAAGTCTTTATTGGGCATACGCCGCGGTCTTGCAACAAAGACGCCGACTGCGCCAACGGCGGCCTTGTTGTCCCCGACCAATGCGATCTAAATGTGAAAAAATGCTCGCCCTTGCTGGTACCTACCAACCGATACGAGCTCGCTACGAGTGATTACTTGGCGAGCGGAGGTTCAGGCTTCCGCGTGCTGCAGCGCAACACCACGCAGCTCGACACGAAAATCAACATGCGAGATGCCATGTTGGACTTTATCCGTGCAGGAAAACCCTGCGGATACAAGAAAGAGTATGAAACGGCCGAGGGGCTCAAGGCGTGCACCGGGGATCCCGACTGCAACGGGCTGGGCGGCTACGCTTGCTCGTGCGCCAACGGCATCGCGCGAGGCGATGGGTGTACCTCGGACACGAGTGTGCGCTGCCCGATTGAGACCGGCCGATGTGTGCTCGCGAAGTGTCGCGACGACGTTGCAAAGCTTAAAAACCGCGCTTGTGACGAAAACAAGACATCGGTGGCAGATTGCCGCGCGGCGCTGAATGCCTGCTCAAATGCCGGCGAACAATGCAAAGCACTTTCTTGTGTCGACAAGAGCATGGGTGCAATTTCGGATGGACGTTTGGACATGGTGGGACGATGAAAGCGCAAGTCAACATTGGTTTCGTTGTGGCAATGGTATTGGCCGCCGCGTGCGGCTCTTCTGGTTTCCCGACAAAGAATTCATTCGGCCGGTCCATTGAGTTTGTAATG
>JAYWGD010000036.1:0-9585 GCA_043778435.1 Myxococcales bacterium
AACGACCGGTCTCCTTTGAGCCAAGTACCCTCGAAGGCGCCATTGATATGCGAACGTAGCGACATTCGCTCACGGCCAGCGACTAGGTCGAACTGAGAATCCCGAAACGTGCCCCGCACAGCAATGTCCCTCCCCATTTTCTCATAAAAGTAGTGCCCACTCACACGGCCCTCCTTCACCGCAAGCCGCATCACCACGGCTGCTTTGCCGATGTGCCCGCGGTAACCTTCGCCCTCGAAGTAGGCGCTGGGCTGCGCGTCGCTTGAAGCGTCGGCGGCGCGCGCTACGCCCATCGCGATTGCAAACGCCGTCGCCAAAGTGCGCAGCATCTTCATGCCATGCACCATGCCGCGGCGCGCTCCGGGCCGCCAGCGGCAGAGCTGCGACAAGGTTGTGCAGAACTTATGCGTGCGCTCTACACATTACGCCTCGGCAAGCATCCACTCGTAAGCCGCGGCGATGCGTGTTCCTTTGCTCGCCCGCGGTTCCATCACGTCGTGGTTTTGCGTGAGCACAAGCGCTGGTGCACGTAGGTGCGCTTTTCGCGCTTGCTGAAGCGCACGCCATTCGCGCTCCGCCGTCCCGGCCTCGCCCATGTCGGTGCATACCTGAATGAGCTCGCTACGCTTGCCGGCATGATGCGCGAGAAAATTGACCTCGTAGCTATCCGCGGTTTTGACGTAGGCCACACTTGCACGACGGCGCCCAAGCTCGTTGTACACCGCTGTTTCAAGCGCGTGCCCGGTGTTGGCGCGCGCGCTCACGTCGAAGGCGTGAATGAGGCCCGGGTCGGGGTGACTCAGATGCAGTCGTCACACAAGAAAACGGATCGCCAGAATGTAGCCTTGGTAAAAGTCTACATTCTCCCCTCTAACCAAAACGGCGCTAAGGCTTCTTGCGGCGCGCGCGCGGCAGCGTCTTGGTGCGTGCGGGCTTCGCGCTCTTGGGCGCGACCTTTGCCACCGCGGACGCTGCGGTGCCCTGCGCCGTCCACAGCTCGGCCCACGGCGACGCCGGGTCCAAGTACCCCGCCTTGAGCAACTCGGCGTAACCAAGCTCGCAGTCGTAGTCGCCAAACTCCACGGCGCGATCGGCTTCACACGTTCGGGTAGGCGTAAGCGTAATGCCGGACTCACCCGCGGTGAATCGACGCGCCTTGTAGA
The DNA here is from genome assembly GCA_043778435.1 of Myxococcales bacterium. GTDB lineage: Bacteria > Myxococcota_A > Polyangia > Polyangiales > Polyangiaceae > JAAFHJ01. The sequence continues at coordinate 1,164 of JAYWGD010000036.1, forward strand.
TAGCAAGATCGACGTCTTCATCGGGCACACCACGACCCTCCATGTCGGGCTTGCAGCTCTGCGTCAAAAACCCATCGTCCAGCGCACGCTTAAACTTGATTCCCTCACCCGCTGTTTGGCCTGTCCGCAGGTCGTACGTGGCACGTGACATGCCGCTGTTCGGATGCGCAGCGCCTTCGAACATACTCGATTCTCGCGCTGTGAGCGTGGCCCAACGGCCGGCGCGGATGACCAAGCTGCGCTCTTGCTGCTCCTCCGAGTCGCCCTCGCAATCGCTGCTCTCGGTAAATGTAGATGCAAGTTGCACATTCAATTTGGCTTCCACCGCAGCGCTTGCCAGACCAAACACTTCGGCGCCTTTGGCATCTCGGGTGCATGTCGTCTTGCTGCCCACTGGGTGTGCCTGCTCGTCCATCGTATCGATGCGCTTGCCGCGTTTCACCTCGTGAAGGTGCTTCCTATAGACGCGCGCGTTGCCATCTCGGACGATGGGTTCTAGGCGAAATGGAAAGGACTTCTCAGCACGCGTCCACACGCCAGTGACACTGCCATCGGCAGCACGCAGGCCATCAAATTTTTCATTCCTCGTGTGCAGGCTTAGGTGCCCGTCGTGAAGCACCCCCTCCACCGGGATGTCGCGCCCATACTTTTCGTGGAAGTAGCGACCGCGCACAATCTCGCCTCGTCGCTCGACGCGCATCAGCACGGAGGCTGTGCCCACCGTGCCACGCAGCGCCTCGAATGGAGGAGGCACCCCCGCGCTCGCCGCAGCAATCGCAACGGGTGCGGCTATGGCGGCGCCAGGCGCAAGCAAAGCCGCCCAGACGGCCATCACACACACCACACCGCCCCTCATCGTCGCCTGGCTCAAAACACGCTGGCGCCCGTTTTGTCCTTGTGAACGCCCACGACACCGCCAGGGCTTTGCATGCCCGCAAGCAAGGCCGCATCTACCAGAGAAATCGCCGCTCCGCGTGCGAGCCCCAAGGCCATGCACGCCACGCCGCCGCGCACCACAATGCCCTGCGACGCACGCCCGCCGAGCACCTCGCCCGGGCGTACACGCGGCACGCCGCGCATCACTGGCACGGCAAGGCCAGGCAAATGCATTCCCAACTCTTCAACGTACACGCCGTCTTGGCGATCTTCAAAAGTGGCCACCGCAAAGGTGCCACGACCATCAACGGCAGCCACGACATGCGCGTACGCCAAGTTCTCTTCACCGGGCTCGCCCCAAGGCACGGTGTGCAGCCACGTCTCGTCATCGATGAGCGCGGGGCTCAATGCGTGAACCTCGGTGGTGGCGCGCGCCAAGTCGTCTGCCGTCACGACACCGCCTGCGAGCCTTCCGCCTGCAGTCTGCATACAGTCTCCGATGGCTGTGCCCACAAGCAAACTGCCGCCGCGGTGCGCAAAAAGCTTGAGCCAAGCGGTGCGCGGCGAGCCCGCAGCATGCGGCATCGCAAGGGTCGAAACCTGTGTGCACGTCCACGTGCCGAAGGTGCCGAGCACGCCGGCGAGGGCGGGCGCAAAGGTAGGCACCGCCACACGCGCCGCTGCAGGCACCTCGCGCGCGTCCTCAAATCCGCGCGGGCGGGCTACGCCAAAACCAGGTTGGCGCACGCGGCCATCAATGGCGTGAAAGCCTGTTCCTGGTCCGCCCACCGAGACCTGAACCGAGCCCATCGCCACGCCCGACGAGCGCGCGGCGGCGATAAGCACGCCCGCCACCACGGCATCCACCGCATTCATCTCATGCAAGTGCGGCTGCACAAGCGATGCGACTTCTGAAACCGAACTCGCTACGGCAAAGTCGCGCGACATCACTCTTCCTGCTCGTCATCGGTGACACGCATCTCGCCCGGCGCTTGCCTGGGGCGAATCACACGCGACACGGGCGCATCGCCGGCGCCATCATCGTCTGCGTACAATCGCTTCAGCGTCGCCATTTCGCGCAGCGCAGCAGGTGTATCAAGCACCAGGTAAAAGTCTTTACGCAGGCCTACAGCCACGATCACGCGAGCCAGCGAGGCCTCGCCAAACGAACTTGTTTCGCCCAGCGCGCGCAAGCAACCGAACACCACATTGCCCACCGGCGGCTCATCCTTGGCGGGGTCGACGGACAGCACGAGGCCTAGCTCGCGCGCAAGCTTGGTAGCGTCTTCGAGCTCCCACAAGCCACTGGGCTCCCACACAATGTGATGAACGTCGCGCGGCAATTGCGACACAAGCGCTGCCAGTCGCGCGCGCCACTTGGGCGCTGGGGTTACATCACGAGGCGTGACGAGCTTGAACACTTTGGAAGCCAGCGCATCCGCGACTGCAATGGCAGCGATGACCTCGGCGCGCGCCTCATCGGAGTCTTCGAGCAACGAGGCGCGCGGCCCCATCACCACACCGAACTCAAACGTTGGAGGCACCTGTTTGCGCCACTTGCGCAGTGTGGCAGCCGACGGCGCACCTGCAGCAAAGGGAGCGACTTCGAGGTAGCCAAATTTTCTGGAGTAATTTTCGAGGCTGCCGACCAACTTGGGGGCCCCGATGTGCAAGCGCATCGTCATGAGAGTGTTGTCCGTTCCACGCCCGCAGCGCGCCGTTTCTCGGCGATCCACAGGGCGGTGAGTTTTTCTTGGGCAGAGTTTGCCCGGAGGCGTTGTCGCAGAAAAGAGAAGTCCACACGATCAAGATCTTGATCTTGATCGCTACAAGAGAACACAAAAGATTCGGCGCCGGTCAGCGGGTCGATATGGCGCTGCAAACATTGCGCACAAATCTCTTTCATCATGCACTGCATGGGCGAGTTGATGCTGCCGATGGCCAAATGTTTTTTGGACAGATAGGGAGCGAGCACGCCGTGTCTCGCCTCCTTCACGGCCGCCATCATGCGATCGGAGCCGATGGCAATCAGCCTCGACACGGAGTGCAGCGGCACGCCAACCACGCCCAGCTCATTGCGTGCATACTGCACCATAGCCTCGACGATGTTGCCACGCACATGCACGTCGCCTGGCCGCGTGGGCACGATCTCGACGCCGGCGTCGGTGGCCCAGATCACTTGGTCGGTGGAGGCCTCCACCTCTTCCCGCTTGAACAAGTCTTCGCCTAGCTTGTAGCCGGCAAAGTAAACGACTTTGGAGCCCGAGGTCTTGAGCGCGCGTGCGATAGAAAACAGCACCGCATTGCCCAAGCCACCGCCGCAAAGCAATACGGTCTCACCACTGGGGATCACCGTGGGGGCGCCCGTCGGCCCCATCACGACCACAGGCTCGCCAGGTTGCAAGTGCGCCACCAAGTCGGCGCTGCCTCCCATCTCGAGCACGATCATGCCAAGCAAGCCTTTGTCGGCGTCGGTCCATGCGCCGGTGAGCGCGAGGCCTTCGCTCACCATGGGCTGACCGTCCCAGACGGGCGCCAACCGCTCATAATTTTGCAGGCGATAGAACTGCCCTGGCTGAAAATTTCTGGCTGCAAGAGGCGCGTGCACCACAAGTTCGACGATGCCCTTGGTGAGCCGCTTAACCGACACCACGCGCGCATTGAATGCATCATGCACGGTATCAAAGAAGAGGTCGACTTCGGCCGTTTGACCGGCATTTTCCAAATCGAACAGAGCCGAAACGTAGGGCGCACCGTCCTTCGCACTCGCCATCGCACGCACTACGCTGCCGGCGTAACGCGGATGGTTGTCGCCATAGAAGCTAATGGTGCGGCCCGCATCATCCAGGTAGCTTGAGAAGAATGCACCAGGGTCCGACGAAGGTGCAAGTTGCACCCTTCCCGATTCATCGCGGACCGCTTCGTGACTCTGAAAGTACTGCCCACGCGCATCCATCGCCAAACTTCCCGACCATTCGCGCGCATAGGTTACATTCGGGCGCGTGCCCGCCGCAATGCAGATGGCGCGCGCAGGCAGGTCGACCTCGGTGCCATCCGTGCGCTTTACACGCAGTGCGCTGGCGTGCCCGTGCTCATCAATCAACACTTCGAGCGGCGACACCTCTTCGAGGTAGCGCACGCCCTCTTCAAGGCTCTTCTCTACCTCTTCGTGATTCAGACGATACGCCGGCGACTCCACAAGCTTGCGGCGGTAAGCAAGCGTGACGCCACCCCAAGAGTCGAGCAGTGCCTGAACGCGCGGAGCACGTTGTTCACGCGCCGCCAGCTCACGCTCTGCACGCAGCGCGCGCGCGTGCGCCATGTGCGTCTCGGTAACGCGCCGCTCTTCTGCATCCATCGTGCTCCACACCGCGAGCTCTCCGATGGAGGCCAGAAGCGCCTCAACGCGTGCAAGCGTGCGCTCCACCTGAACCGGGTAGTATGCAAGCAACTCGGTAGCGGTATCGATGGCCGTGAGGCCCCCGCCGATCACCACAGCAGGCAACTCTACTTGCAAATTCGCTAACGAATCCTCTTTGAACGCGCCAGAGAGCTGCAGCGACATCAGAAAATCGCTGGCCTGCCGCACACCACGCGCGAGGCCGTTCGGCATATTGATAAGCGTAGGCTTGCCAGCGCCCGCAGCGATGGCGATGTGATCAAAACCCAAACGCCACGCGTCTTCAATCGTGATGGTTCCGCCAAAGCGCACGCCGCCGTGCAGACGCACGCCCGGGTCGCGACTCACATTGAGGTGCAGCAGGCCCAAAAAATTCTTGTCCCATCGCACGGTGATTCCGTACTCGCTCACACCACCAAAGCCGCCCACCACACGCGACTCCAACGGCTCACACAAGGCCGCCCAATCACGCACAGGCTTGGGCGCAACCACTGTACCCACAACGGCCTCAGGCAGAGGCTCCAGCTTGAGGCCATCGATCGCCACCACCGCAAAGCCATCGCGCGACAAGTGATGCGCAAGCGTGTAGCCCGCGGGCCCCAAACCTACGACCAAGGCCTTCTTGCCGTTGTAGGGCAAAGGCACCGGGCGCTTGAGATTTAGAGGGTTCCAACGTGTAAGTAGGCCGTAAATCTCCACACCCCACGGCAGTGCGAGCACATCGGTGAGAGAGGCCGTCTCCACCTCTGGAATGTTCACGGGCTCTTGCTTCTGAAAGATGCAGGCCTTCATGCAGTCGTTGCAAATGCGGTGGCCTGTGCCCGCGCACATGGGATTGTCTACCGCGACGAGCGCAAGTGCACCGATGCAGTCGCCATCTTTGCGCAGTACATGCATCTCGCCGATCTTCTCGCCAAGCGGACAGCCTTCCAGGTCTACGCCCAGCGCATTCTTTTTGTAACCGCCCTCTTTTGCGCGGAAGCCCTTGGTGCAGGAGTCCTTGTCGCGCTCGTGGCAGTACATGCAGTAGTCGGCTTCGTATTCGATGCGCTCGCGGCTGCCGCGCGTATCGCTCAGCGCAAAGCCATCCCGTTCGCGTGCATGCTCGGGCAGCCCGACCAGCTCTCCCAAGCCCGAGTCACGCTTTCGCAGATGCACAAGTTCGCCTCCGGCATAGCTGCGCGGCTCCTTCAGGGACATCCAAGTTGCGAGCTCTCTACGCTTATGTGCACCCTGCACCCATGACGCCAAACAAGACAAATACCTAGATGCCGCATCGCCGCGCGCCTTGTCGCTCGCCAGCAAGTCAGGCTCTCCCAACGCTCTTGCGCATGCGTCGATGTCATGACGCAGTTCGTCGTCCCACGCCGCGCCACCACCTTTCGCCACTTTACGAGCAGTGTCGTCGGCCGCCAGCACGCGAAGCGCAGCCGTGGCCACGCGCCTCTCGTTGCCCTCGGCGCGGCCTCCGAGCTCGTGCACCACGCCCAATGCAATGCGCGTGCACTCTTGCTCAGACTCTGTGCACTCTGCGGCGATCTTGGTCATTCCCTTCTTTACGAAGGCACGGCGGAATGCCCAGAGCACATCGCGAGCTTGCACATCCCGGCGATAGTTCGCCGCTTCGGTTTCAATGTCAAACAAGCGCGCAACAAACGACGACACGTGAGGCGCCATACGCACAAGCAAGTCGCTGTGGGCAACATCCGTCAGGACTTCGCCTCGCCGACCGCCCTCACGCCAATGCATGCACAAGGCATGCAATCCGCCATCACGTTCGTACAGATATTGAAGAAACTCGCCATCCAGTTCTTTGAGCCCAACCGGGTCAAAGAGATCTGCGTAAACGAGGTTCACGCTTTGCAGCGAAAGCTCAGGATGTGCTGCGCCCACGCGGTTCAGCCCTCTTTGGGCGCGACCCACGCGGTGGGTGCGATCTCGCCGTCTTCCAAGCCCAAGTAGACGGCGCACTGCTTCATCATGAAGGCAAGGCCATCGGGCGAAGCCAAGTCTTTGCGGTACGTGTTGATCAGACGAACCGAATCCTTCTTCCACATCTCCCAAGCCTCTTTGGAGATCTGGTCATAAATTTTTTGGCCGAGTTCGTTTTTGTACGGCACGCGGTCTAGCCCGGGCAGCTCTTTTCCAAGTTTTTTGCACATAACAAGGCGTTCGCTCATGGGCCAAGTCATGTAGTACACGGGCGGCGACACTGCACGCTCCTTTGATGTAAGATGAAGCACCATGCGCGATTGTCCTCACTGCGGTCATGATGTTGGGCTCGACACGGCCTTCTGCCCGTCTTGCGGGCTTGGCGTTCCCAGCCCAAGCGTCCCATCGCGAGCAGCCACTCTGCTGGACTCCTTGGCGCCGCCCGTGAGTGAAGGCTTGAGCCCCACCTCGCCCCCTCCGCCTGGAGATGAAACAAGCTCCGAAATCCCGCGACCGGGCACTGAATTCGAATTTGGCGGCAGCGCTCCGCCAAAGCGCTCCGATCCGCCAACCGCACCGAGGCCCGTCGCCACCATGTTGCTCGACTTTGAGCTGGACGCGCCGACCGTTCAAGCCTCAAGCCAGGTGACGCTCGAGGAGGCGCCCAGCGCGCGCAAACCACGTACCATGCTGGGAGGCTTTGTCTCCGAGGCGCCACCAAGCACGGCGGCCGAGGGGCGAGCTGGTGCAACGGCGGTGTCGATTGCGCCTCCACCACACCCGGATTTTCTTCCAGTTGCCACGAACTTTGAGGGACCGGCAGAAGATACCCGCGCCGATCTGTTGCGCCCACGTTCTGTCTCGCCCGATCCCTTCGCGAACAGTCCTGCAACCCAGAATCAGACGCTGAGTGTCCCGCCCCAAGACGACACGCCCCACGCCCCACTTTCGCGCGCGCCTCAGTACTCCGCACCGCCTGCGGCTGCGAATCCTCAGCGTTCAGGGCACAATGGTCGAACATGGCTGGCCGCCGGCAGCATCGTTGCAGCAGGGATTGCGCTGCTTGCTGCAGCACTCTGGGCGCGCAGCGGTCGTACCACCACGCCTGAGTACAGTGCCATCGTACAAGTCGATAGTTATGGTCGCAATTACATCGGCCTGAGCTGTCGCAACTGCGCTGAGGGCACCGCCATCTCATTGCTCCGTCAGTCCGGAGAATTTCACGGTCGTACGGCCTCCGTGGTATTGCCTCCGCTTGCCACTTGTGGGCTGACCCGCATTCCAATCACCTTCACTCCGCCAGGTGGTTCCCCCCTGCCTTGGGATGCCGATGTCGAAGTGCCGTTGTCCATGCGCGCAGATTTGACACGAGTCAGTGAAACGCCTTCGACCCTCTCTGTGGTCGGATGTGTGGCCGACGGCGTGCATGCCACCATTGAGGGAAATTCTTGGTCTGGCCAAGCGCTAGAGTTGCCTCTGACCGAGCCAATTGTAGGCGCCGCCGAAGCGACTCAAGCCATCAAGAAAACCATTCGTTACACGGTGGCCTCACGAAACGGAACAGCCGTGCAAGGCGAGATACAAGTCACTGCCAACGTGACACCGCTTCGCAATCTTGGTCCAAAAATGCCTGCGAATTTGCGATCAAAGCCTGTACGCACCTTCATTCTGCAAACCCTGCCGGATGCCCAAGCCAGCGTCGAGGGACAACCCATGGCCCTCGATGCACGCGGCGTGTTCGAAGTCGCAACGCCTTCAGAGCACCCCATTACCCTTGTGCGGGTGGTCCGCGCCGGAATGGTCGCCCGCAACCTCAGTCTCGTCCCTTAACCAGCGGGACCTTCCTCCGTTCTCAACACCGTCCTATCCTTCGCCCGAAAGTAGATTATGCCCAGTTTTGATGTTGTTTCCAAAGTCCCCGGTCATGAAGTCGACAACGCTCTGATGCAATCCCAGAAGGAAATTGCGCAACGTTTCGATTTTAAAGACACAGGCACCACCGTGGAGCGCACAAAAGAGGGATTGCTCGTTAGCTCTGCAAGCGCAGATCGTTTGCAAGCCGCCGTCGATGTGCTGCGAGAAAAAATGATCAAGCGCGGCGTAAGCCTCAAGTTTCTCGACGAGCAAGATGAGGAGCCTACAGGCAAGGGCGGCGCCAAGATGCTCATCAAGATCAAAGAAGGCATCGAGTCCGAACCGGCCAAGAAAATGGTG
>JAYWGD010000037.1:0-9574 GCA_043778435.1 Myxococcales bacterium
ACGCCTCATAGCTTGAGCGCGTCCACGCCCAAACCTGCCCCCAGAGCTGTTGCAACCCCGTTCCCGACGATGGAGTGGGACGCAGAGTGTCGCTCAAGAAGCCGCCTTGTTGGGGCATCGGCACAGGAAACGCACGACACACATGCTCCAACTCAAACTCAGTCGGCAGCCGCGCACCCAGAAATCGGGCAATCGCATCCGCTTCAAAATAATTGAGATGAACGGCAGGCTCCAAGTCGCTTGGAGTGCGCTCGCCACTGAGATCGAACACGGTGCAGTGCTCTCCATCGATGCGCATGTAAAGAGGCGAATCGATCTCATTCGCGCGGTTCCAGGCAAACCCTTCAAATAGCCAAAGAGAGGCATTTCGATAGCCTCCCTCACGCACAAACGCTTTGAGCTCGCCCACGGTCACAAGTCGATTCGAAAGCGCAAACGGCGCTAGCCACACCTTGTGGGCGGGCGTCTCGTTGTCGAAGACAAAACCATTCATGTCGGCCGAAGCTCCCGCTTCGACAAGACCACCGGCTATGGGAATGTAGGTCAGAGCCGCGGCTACAGTTGCGCCGTCTTGCACGCTCTCTCGCGCTTGAGCGCGGTACGCCGGCTTCAAAGGACTTTCACTGAGTGCGTTCAAAATGTCTGTTAAAATCAGCTCCTGATGTTGCTCTTCATGGGCGAATCCAAGGGTCAGAACCGACGCAAGAGCCGGGAGATCGGGCTCCGCCACGGTGGCCACAAGCGACAACACTCTCGCATCGACGGCACGCCTGTAGTCTCCGACTTCTGCCACCGACGGCCTAGAAACGATGCCGCGGCGCGCGCGCGGATGCCTGGGCCCTAGCTGCTCGTAATACGAATTGAAGAGTGGCGCCCACGCCGCGTTGTGCGCAGGGAGGCCGCGAGGCAAAAGCACAAAGGTCTCGAAAAACCACGTCGTATGCGCACGATGCCAGCGAGTCGGGCTGCAATCGTCCATCGACTGCAGCATTTGATCCTCTGCGGAGAGAGGCGCCGCCAACGCTTCCGTCAGGGCACGTGTTTCAAGGTAGCGCAAAGCAAGAGCTTCTCGCGTGGACTGCAAACCGACAGTCATTCCGCCAACCAACCTACTTGGTCCAGAGCTCATTCAAAAAGGTTGTTAGCGCTGTCCACGAGCGCGCATCCGCTTGCGCGTTGTAGGCAGCTCCTTTGCTGGGATCGTTGCCTGCTGACTTCACCGTAAACGCATGCACTGCGCCGCTGTACGACACAAATTCCATATCCACTTTGGCAGCTCGCATCTCGTTCTGAAAGGCACCAACCTCGGCGGCGTTGACCCAAGGGTCATCCGCGCCGTGAAGAGCCAGCACCCGGCCCGTAATGTTCTTTGCATCACCGGCGTTCGGCGTGGCGAGCCCACCATGAAAGCTCACGGTCCCTGCGAGCTGGGCTCCGCTGCGTGCAAGCTCCAACGCGGAAGTGCCGCCGAAGCAATAACCAATCACCACCACCTTCGTCGGGTCCACGCGCGGATTGGCAAGCAGCGCTTTCAATGCAGACTGCATGCGTGCGCGAAGTTTCGGCAGATCGCCCTTGTAGCTGCCTGCAAACTTACCGGCTTCGGCTGCGTCAGCCGGACGTATACCCTTGCCGTACACATCTGCCGCGAAGGCCACATAGCCAAGCTCCGCGAGCATATTGGCACGCATTTTTGTATCTTCGCTGAGGCCCATCCAATCATGCACCACAAGCACCGCAGGTAGCTTGGCGGTTGCATCCGACACGGGCTGCTGCACCATATACCCCTCGAGCTGCACTGCGCCGTCCCTGTAGGAAACAGCTCCTTGAGCAAGCGGCGCTTTCGCCGTCCGCTCAGGCACGGTTGGTGGCAAGACCCCTCCGCACGTGGGCGAGCCGCCGCATGCCGCAGAGGCCACGGAGAATGCGAAGAGAGAACAAACGCCAATGCGGTTCATGGTTCGCGGCTTGTACCAGGATACATTAAGTCTTGGGCTCCGCGTGTACTGTACAGCGCGTGCCGCAACGAAATGCTTAGAGCGCTCTCGCCGCCCCTCTCGTCAGCATCACAGGCCTCAGTGTTTTGATCCCGTGTACTTGCCACGCAATTCGGGATGCTCGTTCTCGTAGGCGGCGAGGCTCTCTTTGGTAATGAGCACCTCTACCGTGCCTTCTCGCTCTACCTTCGCTTGGCAGCCAAGGCGCGACGTGGCACGCACATCGAAGGCCTTGTCGAGCACGTCTTGCTCTTCGTCCTCCGACTCGGAGAGCAGCGCGGCTCCCGCTTTCACATACACGTGGCAGGTGGAGCAGGCGCACACGCCGCCGCATGCGTAGCCTTCGGGCGCATGAATGCTCTGCGCGGCTTGAAGCAAGCTCGTGCCAATCACCACTTCGACTTCGCCGTAACCTTCAAAAATAACTTTTGCCATTTGGCTTATCTCGCTCCACCGCGCGCATGCGCTTCGTCTGTGCCCAGGGCTCCGGCCACGCTTGTTTCAATGTCGCCTACGGCTTTGCCGCGGAACGCCTCACGAAAGGCCTCGTTCATACGGCGACCTGCAAAATCCTTGCTCGCTCCGTCCAAGTCCTCGATACCGAGACGAATGGCGTCGCTGTGCTTGCGTGCCACGGCGGCAGCCACGCGCTCCAAAGCCGCGACAATAACAGGCTCTTCGCCAGGCTCTAGCAAGTGTGCACTCTGCAACAATGCATCTTGCACCGCTTTGACGACACGCTCCGCCTCTACGGTCTGCTCGCGCAGCTTGCGGATTTCTACATCCGCCTCCGCGAACTCAAACGAGTCCAAGATCATCTGCTCGACCGTGTCGTCGCTAAGGCCGTAGCTTGGCTTCACCTCCACGCTTTGTACGGCCCCCGTGACTTGCTCGCGCGCGCTCACATTCAAAAGCCCGTTCGCATCTACTGCGAACGTGACCTCCAAGCGCGCCATGCCCGCGGGCATCGGCGGAATGCCGCCCAGAACGAAGCGCGCGAGGCTCCTGCAGTCTGCAGCCAGATCACGTTCGCCTTGCACCACGTGCACGACAAAGCCCGTCTGCTTGTCCTCTTGTGTGGTGTACACCGCGCGCGCCGAGGCGGGCATCGCACTATTGCGCGGCAGAATTTTATCGACCACGCCGCCGCCCACCTCGATGCCCAGCGACAGCGGGGTCACATCGAGCAAAAGCGATGCGCCTTCTCCCTGCCCGGCAAGCTCATGGGCATGCATGGCTGCGCCAAGAGCCACCACCTTGTCAGGGTCCACACCCGCCAAAGGCTCACGGCCGAATAAGCCTGAAACATAAGCACGCACGGCGGGCACACGGGTGGAACCGCCCACCAAAATCACACCGTCCAAGTCGGCAGGCTGAACTTCTGCATCGCGCATCGCACGCTTGGCCGCGCGACCTGTGCGCTCTAGCAAGCTGCGAATCGCCTCATCAAATGCACTGCGTGCGATATGCAAGTTTTCGGGGTCGTCGCCAAATGGATTTTCAACAGTTACCTCCGCCGAGTCTGTCAGCGCGTGTTTGACTTGGCGTGCGAGCTGCTGAGCCAAGTGCAACACCGCAGGCTTGGCGCATGCCTCCGCGCTCAGGCCAGCCTGAGCGAACAACATCGTGGCCAAAGACGCGTCCATGTCGTCGCCTCCGAGGGCGCTGTCGCCTCCCGTGGATCGCACCTGAAACACACCGTCTTCCAAGCGCAGGATTGTTACATCAAAGGTTCCGCCGCCAAGATCGTAAACGGCGAACAAGCCGTTGCGCTTGGTCTCCAGTCCATACGCTAAGGCCGCTGCCGTAGGCTCGTTCACCAAACGAAGTACCTCAAGACCCGCAAGCCTCGCTGCGTCGCGCGTGGCTTGGCGCTGCGCATCGTCGAAGTACGCAGGCACCGTGATCACCGCGCCGCCCACGCTCCTAAGCTCGTCTTCGGCAAGCCGCTTCAGGGCTTTGAGAATCTCGCTGCTGGCTTCCACGGGGGTGACCACCCGATCGCCACTGACGCGAAAGCGCACCGAGCTTGGCCCCTCCGAGCCCGCCGGCTCGGCGACGTAATGGTAGTGCCCACTCATGCCCTGGATTTCGCTTGCGCCTTTGCCCATCAAACGCTTCACGCTCACAAGTGTGTCAGTGGGGCGTTCGGTACGCATGGCGGCCGCAAGCGTGCCTACCAGCACAGAGCCATGAGGGCCGTAGCTCACCACACTGGGCATGAGCGAGACGCCATCACAATCTTCAATCACCAGAGGCTTGCCGTCTTTGACATAGGCCACAAGCGAATTGGTGGTTCCCAAGTCTATGCCCACGGCACGTGGTGCTGCTCTGGGATCAAAAATTTCAAGCAGCATTTTTACTCATCTTCTAACAAAGAAACCGAATCTTGCGCGTCTTTGGCAAGTCGCGCTTGGTAGCGCAAAACGCCTAAAAAGCGCAGCGCTGATTGCGTATCTCGGGCACTCATTGCATTCTGCACAGACTCCGCAGCGCTCGCCAACGCCGTGCGCGCATTGGCAAGCATACGCGCACACGTGGCCACATCTTTGGCGCGCCGCGCATCGGACAATGCCTCTCGGGCCTCAAGCACGCTCATCAGCAGAACACTCGCCGGCGCCGGCTCGACGCCATCCCCAAACAACAATCCGTGAGCCGTAAGGAAAGCCTCGGCGCGGCCTACGGGGTCCTTCAGTTGCTTGTAGCCTGCATTGACATACGCCAGGCGCTCGGCACGAGCCACGCGGTCCCCCGATGGGTTGGATGCATCAGGGTGAAGTTCTGTCGAAAGCAAGCGATGGGCTTTCTCCAGCGCGGCCATGTCGAGGGAAAGCCCTGGCTCCAAGCCAAACATCGCAAACAACGAATCGTGCATTATGCTGAGAAGCTATGGCCACAACCACAACCCGATTTCTCGTTGGGGTTCGTCCACTTAAAGCCCTGGTGCACCAGCTTCTTCTCAAACTCGAGCGTGGCGCCGTTCAAGTAAATGAGGCTCTTCGGGTCGACCACAATGCGCACAGGTTGGCCCGTGCTGGCGTTCAAGTCGTAGACACGATCTCGCGCATGCGGATCCCCGTCGTGAAACTCGATAACGTAGCTAAACCCCGAGCAGCCACCACCGCGAATGCCGACGCGCAAGCTTGTACCTGACACGTTTCGCTTGGCAATTTGCGCCAGGGCGGCATCGATGGCGCCCTGGGAAAAACCAACGTCCGGAAGCTTCTCGGCGGCGCCCATCTCAGTGTCCTGGTGTGGCTGCAGCAGCTTTCGCGGCCTGCTTGGCGCGATAGTCGGCGATGGCCGTTTTGATGGCATCCTCGGCCAGCACCGAGCAATGAATCTTGACCGGCGGCAGGTTGAGCTCTGCCACAATGTCTTGGTTCTTGATGGCCTCTGCTTCGTCGATGCTTTTGCCTTTGATCCACTCGGTGGCGAGTGACGACGACGCGATGGCGCTGCCACATCCAAAGGTCTTGAACTTTGCATCCTCGATGATGCCGTTCTCGCCCACTTGAATCTGCAAGCGCATCACGTCTCCGCAGGCGGGAGCGCCCACGAGACCAGTGCCCACGTTGTCGGCAGTTTTGTCGAGTGTGCCCACGTTGCGAGGGTTCTCGGTGTGCTCAATTACTTTGTCGCTGTATGCCATGGCTGAAGCCCTTTCAGTGCGCAGTCCATTGGACTGATTTTAGGTCGATGCCCTCTTTGAACATCTCGTAAAGTGGGGATATATCTCGGAGCTTGGAGACTTTGTCGACGACCAGCGCCGCGACAAAATCTACTTCCTCCTCTGTGTTAAATCGGCCAAGGCCAAAACGGATGCTGGAGTGCGCAAGCTCGTCGCCAACGCCCAACGCGTGCAGTACGTAGCTGGGCTCTAGACTGGACGATGTGCAAGCCGAGCCAGAGCTCACGGCCACATCTTTGATGGCCATCATCAGGGCCTCGCCCTCCACAAAGCTGAACGACACATTGAGATTTCCGGGCAATCGATGCTCCTTGCAGCCGTTGAGATAGACCTCGTCGAGGCCGGCACGCAGCTTGGCTTCCAAACGATCGCGCAGCTTCATCACTTTGGCCGCATCGTCGGTGCCTTCGTCGATCAGGATCTGCGCCGCCATGCCGAAGCCCACAATCGCAGGCACGTTGAGCGTGCCAGAGCGGCTTCCGCGCTCGTGGCCTCCGCCGTCCATTTGTGCCACCACGCGAACGCGGGGCTTCGAGCGACGGATGTAGAGTGCACCTACGCCTTTGGGGCCATACATCTTGTGCGCGGTGATGCTGGCCAAGTCCACGTTCATGCTGTTTACATTGAACGGCACCCTGCCTACACCCTGCACAGCGTCGGTGTGCAGCAACACACCTCGCGATCGCGTGAGCTTGCCAATGGCTTCCAAATTTTGGACGGTGCCAATCTCGTTGTTGGCAAGCATGACGCTCACAAGAATCGTCGTGTCTTTGATGGCAGCTTCGAGCACTGCCAAATCGAGCAAGCCATCTTTGCCCACAGGCAAATAGCTGACCTCGAAGCCCTCGGACTCCAAGCGCTTGCACGTGTCGAGCACGGCTTTGTGCTCGATCACCGTGGTGATGATGTGGTTGCCTTTGTCCTTGTAAAACTCCGCCACGCCTTTGATCGCCAAGTTGTTGGACTCGGTCGCGCCCGACGTAAATACGACCTCTTTTGCGGAATCTGCGCCGATAAGTTTCGCGATACGTTCGCGGGCGATCTCAACAGCCTCCTCTGCCGCCCAGCCAAAAGCATGGTTCCGGCTGGCCGCATTGCCAAACTTCTGCGTGAAGTACGGCAACATGGCCTCGAGCACACGCGGGTCTACCGGCGAAGTTGAGTGATAGTCCATAAAAACGGGAAGTTCGAAAGTCATAGATTTAGGCTCCAATGCGCAGCGTTAGGCCACACTCAAACGCATACCGCTCACCAAGTCCGGAGGATCTTGGCGACATGATTTGTCACTGTGCAAATCGCACGACTTGCATGCAGAAAGCAGGCGCGAGGTGTCACAGACCTCGCCACAATCCGCAAGGTAATCGATCGCGTGCACCAACTCGTGCTCGAGGGCTCGCAATCGTACCAAGGTCGCACGCGTCTCGGTAAGCTTTTGGGTATAAAGGTCACCCATCTTCGCCATCGCGGTTTGGGCCACTTGGCTGTCGTTCATATTGAGAACCGCCGCCTGAATGTCGCTGAGCCTGAAACCCATCTCTTGCAATTTGGCAATCCACAATACCCGAGTTACGGCGTCGGCGCCGTAAAGCCTGAAGCCTCCCTTGGAACGTGCGGCCGGCTTGAGTAACTCCAACTCCTCATACAAGTGCACTGCCCGCACCGTTTTGCCCGCACGGCGTGCAAGTTCCCCCACCCGCAAGAGACTTTGGTCTTCCTGCGCGGGCTCGGGTGTGGAATAGACGGGGAGCTTGGACACGATAAATTCGAACCTTTACGTAAGGGTGCGATTAGTTCGCCCAGCGCAATGCGTCAAGGCTCTTTTCGCTGCATTCATGTGCATGCTCGTAGCATGTGGGAGCCAAACCGACATTGGCGCCGCGACCAACGACCCGAACAAGCTTTCGGATGCCAGCACGGTCCCGACCGACGCAACTTCGGGCGCACGGGCTACGTCTGTCGTTGGCTTTGCGCCTGGAAAGTGTGCGGGTTTTGGCGGAGGCGACATGCCGCGCGTGGTTTTGGGCGCGCCCAAAGGCGGTGGCGCAAATCGAGGAAGTCTGGATGTGCTCTCGTTGGGCGCAGGAGGCAGCGTTGTGGTGGGGTTCGCTCCCTTCGAAATCATTGACGAACCTGGACCCGACTTTACGGTGTTTGAGAACGCCTTTCGCTACGGCGGCCGCGTGTTCGCTGAACCTGGACGGGTTGACGTCAGCGCAGACGGCACGAATTGGACCGCGTTCCCCTGCGACACGACAGCAACCGGAAACCCAGGCTGCGCGGGGAAGACTCCGACGCTGTGCACCGAAGACAATGGGCTCTCGGATTTGGATCCAACCGTGTCGGGCGGAGACAGCTTTGACCTCGCATCGATTGGCCTCACGAGCGCGCGCTATGTGCGCATTACAGACGTTTCTCGCGCGGACTGTGACACCAGTGTGGACACCGCAGGATTTGACCTCGATGCGGTATCTTTGGTGCATAGCGCACGTATTCCATGAGCGCACGCGTGGCGCCTCCACGGTCGGAGCACGAGCTCTCGACGCGCGCGCAGACGCTCATTGGCTCCACGCTGGGCGAGCTTTCCGATGCGTGCATGACGCATGTATCGACCAATACCTTGCGCACCAAAGGCAAGGCAGGCGAGCTCTTAGAGATCATGCTTGGTGCCGATGCGAGAGGCCTGGCCGAGCCAGATTTTCGCGGGCTAGGCGTGGAGCTCAAGACGCTTCCACTGCGAGCCAATCGAATGCCTGCAGAGTCCACCTATGTGTGCCGCGTACCGATGACGGAGCCGGAGCACGAAGAATGGTCGACCAGCTGGGCGTGCCGCAAATTGTCGCGCGTATTGTGGGTAGGAATCGAGGACGGCGGCGACTGGCACGATCGCCGGGTGTTGTGGACAAAGCTTTGGTCTCCTGCAGAGCCAGATTCTTTGCTGCTCAAAGCTGATTTCGAAGAGGCCATGAGCTTGGTCGCGCTTGGCCGCTATGACAAGCTCACAGCGCACTTGGGCACAGCGATGCAAGTGCGGCCCAAAGCGCGCGACGGCTCAGAGCGTGTGACCGTGCGCCTCGACAGTGGCGAGCAAGTCACCACAGGCCCACGTGGGTTTTACCTACGGCCCGGGTTTGTGGCGCGATGTTTAGGGTTGGGCGTGACCGGAGACACAATCCAACACAACGCACCCTAAATCGAAAACGCAAAGCACACCGAGCTCTATGCGTTTCAATGTTAGGGACCCAAAACAAGCACCGCGCGAAACGGCGCGCGTCTTAGCTTTTGAAGGCTTGGAAAGCCGACAGGCCCATACTTAACAGATCGCCGCTGTTGCCCGCAAGCGCGCCAGAGGCTGACTGATCCCCGCATATCTGGGGTTGGAGACAAACAACTCTGTTTGTAGACTGCATGCACGGGTAAGCGGCAGATATGAAAAAACAACTCCCCGTGCAGCAGCGAAGTCGGTGGTTAGCAAAAACCTTGTCAGTTTTGCGTGAAGAATGGCACTCGAAGCGCGCCGATTGCTTTGAGCGTGTGATTTGCGGCCTTTTGAATTCGAGGCGTCTTGGCATTGCGGTCATCGGTCGGCATCTGCCTGGCGAGACGAGCATCAAGCACAGCATCAAGGCCGTAGATCGCTCCCTGTCGAGTGAGCTGGACCTGGTTCCGCTGTGGCGATATTTCCTTGGTCAGTGCCGTCCGGCCGGCGGCCGCCGCCTCGAGTTGGCGCTCGACTGGACGGACCTTGGTGGCGCGCTGGAGTCGTTGGTTTTGGCGGCGCCTCATGACGGCCGAGCGTTGCCGGTGGCGTGGACGAGCTTTATCAAGGGAGAGTATTCGAGGAGCAGAAATGCTGTTGAAACGACGCTTTGCCGGCTCATCTGCGGTC
>JAYWGD010000038.1:0-3180 GCA_043778435.1 Myxococcales bacterium
CTTTGATAGAGCTCGAACTCCTCGTTCGCGGAGACGCCCAAGCGGCCCATGATGTCGCTGATGCCGGTGCTCTGACGAAGCTTTCGGATCTCGGCGAGCTCGGTCTCGTACATCTTGAGGTTGGAGGCGACGATGCCTGCATTGGTCACGTTTTGCTCCGACACATAGCCCGCTGCGGTGAGTGCCGTCATCCCACTGTGAATGCGTTTGCACGACTCCACCATGCGCTGCAGCAGCGCAGGCCGGCGGGTGTCGCGCGCTTTGCCGGCAAAGTGCGTAGCGTAATAAGCGAACTGTGCGTTGGCTTGCGCGGCATAGGCGTTGGCTTTGTCGTCGTGGCTGAGGCTCTCAAAGCTGCTCTGGATTGAAGCGAGCTCGGCCTTGTAGTTCTGGCTGTTCGCGACCACCACATCGATGTCTCGCACAAAGGTATCGCTTGGTTTTTTGGCCTGCAGCGCGCGCATTTTGGCTTCGACAACGCGTAAGTCTTCGAGCATTTCGGCAAGCAAGCTCGCGTCGCGCGTGTTTCGGTTTTGCCCCGCAAAGTGCCTTTGATATCGCGCAAACACCAAATTGGCATTGGAGGAATAGACCGAGAACTCTGCGCCCGCCGAACCCAACTTTTGCGCATCCACGATGGCGATGCGTTCGCTCGTGTACGTCACTTTACGCGCATCGGCATCTTCGCGAAGGGCCGCAATTTCTGGGCCTGCAACGGCTGCTGGAATTGCGGCAAGTTGCGTAAGCACGACATCGATGCGCCCAAGAAGCGCGTCCATGCGGGCGACTTCTCGCGTGGCGCGTGGCTGCCCGGCAAAGTGAGCTTCGTAGTCGGTGTTGATGGCGGCAAGTTCTTTGGCCACAACATCAGTATTCACATGGCTCACGAGGCCACGCTTACCTTCTTTGCGAGCTCACCGGAGGCGGCCATGTCGATCACGATGTCGCAGCCACCTTGAAATTCGCCGTCGATGTAGAGCTGCGGAATGGTGGGCCAATCCGAGTATTCTTTGATGCCTTCGCGCACATCGCCATCGGCAAGTACATTGACCGTCTCGTACTTGGCCCCTGCTTGGTTGAGCAACTGCACCACGCGTGCGGAAAATCCGCACTGCGGGAACTGCTTGTTGCCCTTCATAAACAAAACGATCTTGTGAGTTTTGACGAGCTCGTCGAGCCGGCCGCGGAGTTCTGTACTGAGTGCCATTCTAGGGCTCAGATTGAGCCGCTCAGGCGCAGGCGTCAAGGGGCCGAGATAGGTATTTCTGAGGTCGCCAGCACCCACGCATCATCGCCATCCTCCAGGGCCAGAGCGTTCATCGCGGCGTGCGGGATGTAGGCCACGGTGCCGTCTCGTACAATGCCTTGCGCGCGAATCATTTGGAAGTGAGGCGCCTCAACCGTCACACTCGCCACCATCAAGGTCTCGGCGCGGCCCAATCCCTCATGCGCATGCACGCGTACGCGCCGCGTTTCGCGCACATAGCTGACGGCATCGGTGGGGGCGGTGTAGTGCGGGCCGCCATCAAAGGGGTCGATGCGATCGGCATAGCGAAACCCGATGCGGGTAAGCAAATCACGGGCTCCCGTGGCTGCCGGGCCAACCTGTCCAATGGCCGCCTGCGCCTCTTTGGACAAGAGCGAGGCGTGAATCGGCAGCTCCGGAAACAGTCCGCGAATGAACTCTTTGTTTTCGCGCGAAAGCTTGTCGGCCTCTTCGTAGCTCATGCTTGTGAACGCAGAGCCCAAGGCGTCCCACAGTGCGCTCGACCCATCGGATTTGAGTGGCGGCATCAGCTCTGCCAAAAGCTCATCCTGAAACGCTGCGCGGTGCGCCCGAATGTACAGGAAGCGCGCGGCTGAGAGGCATAGGCCGAGCTGCTCTGGGGTCTTGCGGTACTCGGGCAAAAGCGCAAGGCCACCGAGTTCGGTGGGGCCGTCGTAGGAGTAGCCAATCTTGAGCGTGGTGTGACGCACGTGTCGGTCGATGGTGCTCGAGTAGCGCTCCTCGGGGAGCACATCCAAATAGATGTAGGGTGCACCTCTGCGCCCGAGTTGCGCGAAGATCATGGAGCAGCCGATGATGCGCGGCGTGTTGTGAGCCTCACCGTGGTCGACAAGGACGAAGATGTATTCGCACTCTTTCACGTTGCCGATCTTGCCCGAAAAGCTCGCCTCGCTTTGAGCGAGCGCGCGCTCCAACCGCTGCAAATTGGCTGGTAGGTTGACGCTGTTGAGATGGCGCGCCACCTCGTACAAAGCGGGAGCATCTCCCGCTTTGGCGGCGCGTATTTCAAAGTGAGAAAAGCTCATCTTGGTAGAATAGCAGGTGGCTGCGAGAAGGCCCGCCGCGCTACGCTGGCGGCGTGCGCGCATGGGCTTTCACTTTCGTTCTTGTCGCCATGTCCTTCGGGTGTAGCCGTAAGCCCAAACACCCAGAGGTGGTTGTCACCGTGCCCGCGTGGCAGAGCCTTGTGTGCGCGGTCGCAGGCGAGGATGCACACGTGGTTGCTGCCGAGGGGCAGGCGGAGCCCGCGCGCTTGGTGTTTCGCAATGGCCTGGGCCTTGCAGAGCTCGCGCCTTCGCTGCAGCCCGCCGGCAAGTTGGTCACGCTGGGGGATCGCGTGCCGGCGCTGAGCGATGCCTCGTTGCCTAGCCCCTACGTTTGGACTGACCCGCAGCGCGCGCGATTGGTGGTGCAAGTGATCGGCGAAGAGCTTGCGCGCGCAGATGCAGCGCGTGCAAAAGAGTACCGCACGCGCGCCAAGGAGCTGGATGCGAAGCTCGGTGAGCTCGACGCGGAGCTTCGGCGCACGCTCACCAAATCGTTGCGCGTACCTGCAGAGGCGCGCGCGTTTGCAGAGGCGTACGGATTAGATGTAGATACCACGCGTTCTTTGGGCGCGGCGGTGCGCGGCGGCGCCGAGTGCGGCACGGGGTACACCGCGTTGGTGCGTGTCATCGCGGCCAGCGTGCAGAAATAGGCGCTCATGAAAAACGCCCCGGATGCTTGAGCAAGCCGGGGCGTTTGCGTGCGCAATGCACGTAGTCGCGAATCAGAACGGGATATCGTCGTCGCCTGCGAAGTCGCCGCCGCCGAAGTCGTCGGCTTGTGGGGATGGAGCTCGCGAACTTCCGCCGCCCCCATAACCACCACCACCACCGCCACCGCCGCTGCCA
>JAYWGD010000039.1:0-3125 GCA_043778435.1 Myxococcales bacterium
AATTTCGGCGTCGCTGCCCTCCACCCTGTAGGCGAACTCATACATCTCGCCGTTGGTCTCTTCGTGATCCACTTCGAGGTCGGAGAGTGAGGTCTGCAGCTGCGGGTCCCAATTGATGAGGCGGGTCGCGCGGTACACCAGGCCCTGCTCGTGCAAGCGTACGAACGCTTCCTTCACGGCTTCGCACATGTCGGCGTCCATCGTGAACTTCGAGCGCGCCCAATCGGGGGAGCTGCCGAGCACGCGCTGCTGCAGTGAAATGCGTCCGCCGCTCTCCGCCTTCCACGCCCAGATGCGCTTCTCAAACTCTTCCCGACCTACGTCGAAGCGGGTCTTGCCTTCGCGCGCCAGTTGCCTCTCCACCACCATCTGCGTCGCGATGCCCGCGTGATCGATGCCGGGCTGCCAAAGCACATTGTAGCCGCGCATGCGGTGCCACCGGGCCAGCGTGTCCTCCATCGTGCAGCGCATGGCATGGCCCATGTGCAGCGAGCCCGTCACGTTGGGCGGGGGCATAGGACACACATAGACAGGGCGCGTGTCGCTGGGCGACTCGTCCGCGAGAAAGACACCATTCTGCTCCCAAAACTCGTACCAGCGCGGCTCTGTGGCGCTTGGGTCGTAGGGCTTTGTGAGGTCGGGCGTCATTGCGGTGGCAGTCGTGTCCGTCATGTCCTTCATCGTTCGCCTTGGCTACCATGCTACGGGCACGCGCGTCATTGCAGCGCGCTCATGCGTTAGGAAATGAACCCTCGTGCCTCGAGTCGGACCTGTGCGCGTTGTGGAATGCGCACGCGGATCTTTCAAACCGCGCAGCTTTTGCATGGCACGCTCTTTGCATCGAACACCTCAAACGAGGAGGTGTGCGTATGAGAGTTCGACAAAAAACATTATTTTTACACGCTATTTTGGCTGCTTCGCTGCTTGCCCTGGTGTCGGCCGCGGCCGGTTGCGCGAGCGAGCGCGATCCGGTGAGCCAGGTGCAGCCCAACGTGTTGTCCAAATCGTTCTTTGTGGGCGAGGATCTCAAAAGCACTGCGGACGACCCGGAGTTTTACGCGCAGGGAACTGTGATTGACGTAGGCACGTTCGGCTCCACGCACGAAGCGGTGCAAGTCGCGGGCGCCGGCGGTCAGCCCACCAGCCGCATCCGATGGGACATTAGCGAGAACATGCTTTTCGCGCGTCTTTCATTCGAGCGCATCGGCAACACCGACGGCAAGGGAAAGGGCAAAAGCACCACGGGCAAGCAGGACGGGCAGATCATCGCGGCGTACAAGATCGAGAGCCATTTCGACGTGCGCCGCGATTACAATCGCTCCACTGGCGAGGAGACAAATGTCATCATCGAGGACAGCAACGGCCGCCCTTGGTACGACCGCGAAAGCATGCGCGTGGACTTCTCCCGCAACATGGTCACCACCGCGTACGACTTCGACACCCTGGCCAAAGTGGGCATCTACTCCGACGGCGTAGAGTACGAGAGCGTGGCCTACGAGGTCACTGACCCTGGCAGCTTGGACGCTCCACGCTACCTGCCGGGCGACGGCTACTTGGACATCACCAACAAGGTGCTCGCCAAGTCCAAAATGGTCGAACTTCACAAGTGGGGCATCGATGGCGAGATCCCCGCGTGTCAGGTCCCGGCCTTGGTCGATGGTACCGAGCCTGCGGGCAATTGCAACCCGGCCGAACTCACCATTCGTCAGTCTTTTCGCAGGGTGGATGCAAACGACTACGAGCCTGCCGATTGGGATGGAATTCGATTTCAGGCCTTTGGCGCCTTCACCGAAAAGCGCCGCGGGTACGATCTCAACTACGGCATGACCGACGAGAAGAGCCACGACTTTATCCAGCGCTACGACCTTTGGGAGCGCAGTCACTACTACCAGAACCCCGAGGCCATGACGGGCGAACTGGCTTGCAATGTGTCCAAGGTCAACGACGGCGCAGACCCCAATGCGGACGACGACAAAGACGGCACGGCAGATGCGTGCTCGGGGGTGACCCAAGCGACGGGATTTGCGGGCTCGCAGTGCGATGTGTTCCGCCAGAAGTGCACGTTGCCGTACCGCGCGCGGGTGGCCAAAACACTGCAGTGGTACAACAACGTGAACAGCCCGGAGCAGTACTTCGAAGCCTCGGGTGCCGCTGCACATGAGTGGGACGTAGCGCTGAGATCGGCCATCCAGGTGGCGCGAAATGCCGAGTGTCACGCCACGGACAAAGCCGATTGCGACAGCAGATTCCCAGCCTATGGCGGCCAAATGGACGCGCATGAAGACGCGGAAGCGCTCACCACCGAAGTGGACTTATGCCGCGTCTCTGGCAAAACAGATGCAGACTGCAACGTGCTCGCGGACAAGATCGGTCAAGCGCGTGGTTACGACGTAGAGATCATCGCGCTGGCCAAAATGCCCGAGCAGGTTGTGTTCTGTCACAGCCCCGTCGAGGCCAACGACCCTGCAGCCTGCGGCGATCTCGTCTCGCCCGGGTCCAAGGAGCGTCGGCGATTGCCCGCCGGGCTTGCTTCCGCGACGTGCCGCGATTTGCTCCTCACCGCCGGGCTCTCCGGCGACAAGGCTGCCACGCGCGCGACCTGCGAGCAGGCCACACTCGTGCGTACGGGCGACCTCCGGTACCATCAGATCAACAACATTGCGCCGCAGGAGGTGGACACAACCTGGGGGATCATGACGGACTCGACCGACCCGCTCGACGGTCGCAAAGTGGCCGGGACCATCAACGTGTTTACGGCGCTAAACACCTGGTGGGCGCAGGGCTTGGTCGACAAGTTGCGCTACGGCAAGGGCGAGCTCAGCGCGGCCGATATCATTGACGGCAAGCAGATCAAGGAGCACTCGGCCTTCGCGACCCGTATGGGCGAAAGCACGCAGGCGCCATCCTCGGTCCTGCCTGCCTCGTCCTACCCACGCTTGTCGCAGCAGGAAGTCAACGACCGACTTGGGCAGGCGGGTGGGGTGGCTACACTTACGCCAGCGCTCGAGGCTGCGGCGAACAGCAACCCGGCAGTGCGTGCAATGTACAACAAAGTGCAGGCGCTCAGGTCCAACAGCGAAGGAGTCTCCGGAAACCTCGCCGGCTACAAGTCGCGTTTGGCGGCA
>JAYWGD010000040.1:0-3163 GCA_043778435.1 Myxococcales bacterium
GCGCGCACATCTTCGCGCGTCTTGAGAAGGCGCGCGACCTCGCCCACCAAATCGTCGAAATCGTAGGCGCGAAAGTTGCGCAGCGCGGCCTGGTAGCGCGGAAATACGATACGCGTGATCTCGTCGTAATCGTCGTTGGTTTTCTCGGGCAGCGCGAGCAAACTCTCCACGCTATGCCCGGCGTTCTTGGCGCTCGAGATACGCGCGCACACCGCCATCGCGTCGTAGTTCTTGGCGACGTTGGCTTGCATCAAAAGCTCTTTGACGAGCGACACCTGATCGCCCTGATCGAAGATGGTAAACGCGCCGCCAAGGCTGCGCGACTCGCGCTGCAAAACCTGCAAGCCAAAGGAGTGAAAGGTGGACACCGTGATGCCCTTGGCACCGCCCGCGCGCCCCTGATCCGCCATTACCTTGTGCACGCGCTCGGCCATTTCGGCCGCAGCCTTGTTGGTAAAGGTGAGCGCGCAAATGGCATTCGCAGGCACGCCCAGGCTTAGGATGCGCGCCATGCGATGCGTGATCACGCGCGTCTTGCCAGAGCCTGCCCCCGCGAGAACGAGCAACGGGCCTTCGGTTTGCAGCACGGCTTCGGCCTGTGCGGTGTTGAGTCCGGGATAGGAAGCAGCCAAGGAGCACGCGACCCAACCACAGGCGCATGCACCATGACAAGCCCCCTATGCACGTGTAGCTTCGGCGCCATGCGAAAAGCTGCGATCCTATTTTTGGCGATTGTTCCGATGGTTGTGTCTTGCAAGAAAAGCGAGACCTCCACGACCGGCGCGGCCGCAACGGCCTCGGGCGCCCCAGCAACGGCTGCCGTGGCCACGGGCGCCGTCTCGTCCGCCACCATTGCAGCTCCAGACACCGTCGCGCTTTGGATCAAAGTAAGCAACATCCGCGCAGCGTGGAAGGGCTTTGCGCACTATGCGCACGCCGATGAGAGCTCACCAGATCAAGCTTTTTCGCAGCTCTTTCAGGGCGAGGCGCTCAAGCTGCTCAAGCTCGACGGCCCCTTGGCATTGGCGCTTCCGGTAGAGGGCATGAACAGCCCCTCGCCGGTGTTCGCGCTGGATGTAGGCGACTACAGCGCGGCCAAGAACGCGTTTAAGACCACCCAAGACGGAGAAAAGCTACACGTGAATGGCATTCTCACCAGCGCTGGGGGCCCGGGCGTGATCTGCGATTTGGTGAACGATGCGGGCGCTGGCCGCTTGCTGTGCGGCAAGCCCGCAGACATCGACGCGGCCGGCGCCTTCGCTTCTAAAACACTGATGAGCCTCCACACCGATGCCATGGTGACGCTGGAGCTTCTGCCGCAGCACGCGCGCGGCATGCTGAAGATGGCGCCGCTAATGCTTGGAAGCACGGTGCGAGATCCGGTCCAGTCGGCGCAAGTGGGCAAGCTCATCGACATGCTCCTGGACACGCGTGCGCTGCGCGCCTCGCTCACGCCCGACGCTGCGGCGCTGAGCATGGGATGGCGTATGGATGTCGATGCGGCGAGTGGCGAACTGAGCAAGCGCCTTGGTGCAGCAGCGTTGGCCACGGGCGCAGCGCCCGCCGAATTTGATGCGCTGTCGGCCGACTCTGTGGTGGCTCTTGGTTCCGTGCGAACGGCGGAAGATGCCGAAGACAGCGCCGCAACAAAGAGTGCACTTGCGCAGCTCGGGTTGCCAGCCGAGCTTGTGGGGACCCTGCTGCAAGCCGCAGACGGCCCTGGAAAAGTGATCTCGTACACGTTGCGCGTGAGCACGCCGCTCGGCGAGCCCGTGGCGGTGGTGAGCAGCACCTTGGACGAAGCGCGCGATCTTCGCAAAGACACCGAACTCGGCAAAAAAGCGGCTGCGGCGATCAAAGGCAAGCCCTACAGCGTGTCACCCATCGGCGCGTGGGCCGGGTCCTCCTTGCCGTCCAACGCGCTTCGTATGCTCGTGAAGATCAAGTCTTCCGCCAAAGCGCCTTCGAGCTTCACCCTCGCCTCGGTCTACGACGGCGCGCGCATGGTCACCTTCGCGAGCTCCAGCACCAAATCGATTGATGCAGCCTACACAGAACTCAAAGCGCCCGCCACAACGCGTCTTGGCGACAATACGTTCGTGCAAGCAGCACGCAAAGGCGGAGCCAAACAAGTAGGTGCAGTACGCATCGATAGCTTGGTCGAGATGGTCCTTGCCAACAAGGCCGGCTGGACCAAAGCCGTGGCGCAACTGCGTGAGCAACAGGCCGAAAGTGTCGCGCCCCTCACATGGGCGAGCTACACAAGCGGGCCCAACACTGGCGCAAAAGCGTTCTCGCTATGGGGCGACATCAGCGTGCCCGGAAACGCGATTGACGCAGTATTTAGCGCAGCAAAAGACAAGGAAGTGTGGTGAGTGTCACCCGCGTTAGTCTTGGTGCTGCCCATCCGGTACGTTGCGGTATTTTGCACCGGCTGCAAACATCGTTAGCGGTAATCTACACGTGATCACAGGCCCATGGTCGGCCGTGCAGTGGATGCGCACAACACGCAATTTGTTTCCGGTCAGCGGGAGCGTGACGATCTTGCCAAGCTCCATCGAAGCATGAGGGAGCGCAAGGCCACTCGTCGCCGTGAGGCGCGTGAGACTTCCCATGCGAAGACACAAGTGCTCGTCCAAATGGACAAATTCGATCGTCCAGCAGCTAAACTGAGTCCACCCAATCATCAGCGGGGGCGCGTAGGCCCACCCTGTACGCTGGATACTGTACGGGTCTGCAAAGTGCGCCGTAAGCGTTCGCCAAGATGCTCCAAGAACGCGCAGAATCATGAAAATCAACAACGGTACAACAACCAAAGGCAAAATCATGAGCCGGGCAACCTCCTCAGGCAGAAGCGTATGCGTGTTTTGCGTTGTCATTTGCACTCAATCCTAAACGCAGAATCCGGCATATGCCGCCGAAAATCTGCAGCAACCACAAGCCAGGTGCACGCTTCGTTGGCAATCAGCGTTCCCTCGGTGCGTAAAGCTTGGTAAGTGATGACGCTGTTGAGACGGCCACGTAGAGCGCGTCCCCATCCAAACAGAGGATTTCATGACCAAAGCAATTAGGCACGTAGGCGTCATCGGAGCGGGAGTTATGGGGCAAGGCATCGCCGCCCACATGGCCAATGCAGGCATCAAAGTGACCCTGCTGGACATCG
>JAYWGD010000041.1:0-9440 GCA_043778435.1 Myxococcales bacterium
CTCAGATCCCACACGCACCACCTGGGCGTGACGCGAGCTCACCTGCGGCTGCGCCACCACGATTTGATTGTCGGGGGTGCGGCCGATGGTCACGGTGGATGCTGATGCATCCATCTGGAGTTCGCCAATCACCGTGCGATGTTTGACAGGCTGCCCACCTGTGCCCGAAACGCTGGCGCGAGGAGAGCCACCAGGTGCTGCTGCAGGCGCCGCAGCTGCTGCCGCACGCTGAACCCCGGCTGCTGCGAAGAGCTCATTCGCTTGTAAAACAATAGGTCCAAATGCGATGGCATCAGTAGCTGTAAGCTGCACTTGTTCGCCGGGCTGCAATCGACGCCCCGCAATGTAGGTACCGCTTGTGGAACCAAGATCTCGCAGAATCAAACGTGCACGATCGAAGGCCGCATGCGCGCCCGAAACGGCAGGGTTGTTCAGCACCAGATGGCAGCGCGGCGCATCACGCCCGACAACAAGTTCATCGCCCGCCGGGGCCAGCGCGCCGCGCTCGAACTGCACGCCGCTCATCCTTTCTTCCCGGTCACGAGCATCCACACCGCCGCGCCAAGCATGAACACGCCGGCCGCCACAATGGCCCACACAAGCATGGGAAGACCCTTCTTTTTGGCGCGTAGTGTGAGAATGGTTTTCTCGTCCGTTCCACTCGCGCGGTTGGCGCGTGAATCGACCACAATGATGCGCGCGGCGGCATTCTCGCCGGCTCCTTCGACAAAGCGGTCATCCTCGGGCACCTGGAACTCCACAAACGATCCGTTGGCGGCCACGGCTGCGGCGCGCATATTTCGGCCGACCAAATCTTGCATCATGCGACGGCCGCTCTCGATGTCGTTGCCTGCGGACTTGGTGCCGGGCGGAACAAAGTAGGCCTCGGCGCGCTCCTTGGATGCGCCCCAACAGAAGTTGCCATAGACGCGAAACGTGCCGCCTGGTGTGAGCGGTTTGCTCGCGGCTTCGGCAATCGTTTGCTCCTTGTACACATCGAGCGGCCACGCGGTTGGGTCCACGCCCAGCGGCACATCGCGAAAACGCGAGTCGGGGTTGATGGTCTGCTTCATGCCGGAAAATCCAAGCGTAAAACTCTGCTCCACCGTGGGGTTCAGACAGGCCACCTTCCATTTCACGACCCACATGTTGGCGAAACGTGACTTGACGGCGCGCACCACCGAGGCGCCGCGTGCCGCGCCTTGGCCTGCACGCACCACGCTGAAGTAGCCGCCAATCTCTGGGTTGGCGAGCGACTCCATAAAGCCCACGTCGCTTGTGGAATAGGCGTCGTTGACGAGGCCACCCTTGGGGTTGGGAAACAGAATGGAGATGATGGGCAATGGCGCTTTGGGCGCGGTCTTGTTGTCCTCGGGAAAGCGGCCGTTGTTTGCGATCTGCTTCAGCTGCTCGCCCGTGACAGAGCCCGTCGCCGCATCTTTGCGCCCCGAACCATTCGACAAAAGGACGAACGCTTGGTGCAAGGGCGTCTCGAGTTTTTGATTGGTATTCCCCAGGTCGTTGAAGCCCGTGCGGATCACGTTCTTGACGGTATCGAACAAGGGCTTGCCCGTGCCCGAGGCCGCGACAGTGCTTGGCACTCCCTTCATCGTGTTGATGAGTTCACCGCGTTCGGCATAAGAGCGCCACTTGGAGTCGGCCGAAAATGCACTGGCGCGATCGTCGAAAATGATGAGGCGCGCGATGTCGGACTTGGCCATGTCTTTGACGAACTGTTCGGCCGTGACGCGCGCGTCTTGATAACGCGCGCTGCCCATGCCGGCCGAGGCGTCGAGCGCAATCAGCCATGCGGTTCCGAGGCCAGACGTGGTCCCTGATGCATCCTTCCAAGTCTGCTTCGACACGAACGTCGCGGGCATGTCGGCCTGCTCCACGCGCACCGCCAACTTGGCTGCGCCTTCAGGGAATTGAAACGCCGTCCATAGTGCGCCAGGGCGCTCCAACGCATTGGCCATGCAGTCAAAAGACTGATCTTGATTGCGTAGCGCCGCACACGGCGAAAGGGCCTCACCCAACGATTTGAACTCGCCGACCTCGACCAACGTGGTGACCACAGGGCTGCTTGTGTTCATGCCGGTGCGTGGATCGACGCGCAGCAGATGCGCCTCTGGCAATGCGTAGGCCGCAGGAGCCAGAGTACCAAACACGGACATCGCAAACAGCGACTTTAGAAAACGTGCAGTATGCATAAACTTGGTTCCTCAGACTTTGGAGATAAGTTTGATAACGGTCGTGTAGCCGCCGAAACGTACGCGATCGCCATCACGCAATTCGCGACGCACGCCTGGAAGCAAAGGATCTTCGTTGACAAAGGTTCCGTTGGTCGAGCGCAAATCTTCGAGCACAATGGCGCCCGTCACGCCGTCGACCGTCACCGCGGCGTGGCGCGTGCTGATGGTCCCATCACCCAGGACGATCTCCGACGCGTCGCCGGTGCTCACGCGGCCAACGGCGTATCGGCCTCCGTGCAAAGGCCAAAACTCGCCGCGGGCGTTCACGCCGGCAGCTCCGTAGGCCACCAAAAACCCACGAAGCGATTCGCCGGACCAATGCACCCGAAACGATGACGGGTCGAACACAACCGTACCTTTGGGCGCAGGAATCGAACCTTGTATCGGCGCCGCTGGGGCATACGCGGCGGCTGGAGAAGGTGTCGCTGCTTGCGCCGATGGGCGCACATACGCAGGCGCACGCACGATGGGATCCGGCGAAGCAGCCGCGGCCGCCGTGGGCGCAATGGCGTGCGAGGCGGCAACGGGGGCACCGCAGCCAGAACAGAACTGAGCTTGGGGTTGGGCGGACGTGCCGCAGCGGGTACACACGCTCATGATTGGGCCTCAAATGGTGCGCGCCTCCGGGGCGTTCCGGGGGCCGTGCCGCAGTGTAAAGGCAAGCGGTGCAGTCTGGCGAGCTTTGTTGTGGAACGTCTAGCGCGCGACTGTCATGGCTTCGCGACGCCCGAGTCGGCTGCGGGCTGTGCGCTCAGCTCGTGCAGCAAAAAGGCGTAGATGTCGGCCAGCTCCGCCGCGACCTTGTCGGTGGGTTTGCCCGCGCCATGCCCCGCCTCCTGATCGATGCGCAGAAGCACAGGGTGAGCGCCCTCTCGCCCCGCATTGGCTGATTGCAGCGCCGCCACCATCTTGCGGGCATGCATGGGGTCTACACGCGTATCGTTGGGCGCCGTGGTGTAAAGCATCGCGGGATAAGCAGTTCCTGCCCGCACCTGGTGATAGGGCGAATAGGCGTAGAGTGCATGGAACTCGTCCTCTTTCGCAATGTCGCCATATTCGCCCACCCAGAGCTTGCCCAAGCGGAAGAGCGGAAAGCGAATCATGTCCGTGAGCGGCACCATGGAGACGCCCGCGCGAAAGAGATCCGGGCGCTGCGTGATGGCGGCGCTCACGAGCAAGCCCCCATTGGAGCCGCCATTGGCCGCCAAATGCCCGGGCGCCACCAGCTTGCGCTTCACCAAGTCTTCGGCGACGGCAAGGTAGTCGTCGAACACGTTCTGCTTTTGCGTCTTCATGCCGGCTTGGTGCCAGGCCTCGCCAAACTCGCTGCCGCCGCGAAGCACCGCTTGGGCCCACACCAAGCCGTGGGTTGCGGCCATGAGCGCGCGCGCCGAATAACTGGGTGTGACCGCGACATTGAAACCGCCGTAGCCATAGAGAATCCCTGGTGCCGGGCCTGCGACACTTTTGGCACGGAGCACATCGTAAGGTACTTGGGTGCCATCTTTGGACGTGGCCTCGTAGCGCTCGGCGACGAGGCCTGAGACACTCGATGGGACGGACAGCACGCGCCAATCCGCCCCCGATGCCATCTCCCCCGCCGCGCTTGATGGCGGAACAAAGCGGCGCACCTTTCCTGGAGTTCGAAATCCGGCTTCGTGAACAAAAAATTCGGTACGATCTTGCGTCCCCGACAGGGACAATGTGCCGCCGTGCACCAGGCTGCGTACCACGTGATCGCGATACGTTACAAAGAGTACCTCCGAGCCCGCGTTGATGCTGTACTGAAGCGCAATGCCGTGCTCGCCCACCACGAATTGACTTAGAACTCCTGCGGTCTCCGGAACGACTACAGACTCGAGACGGCAATCGTACTTAATTTCGCAATTCGCCTCATTGAAGAGCAATGCCTCGGGGACGTGATCTCGCAAGCGGTCAAGTGGCATGACGTAGCCCTGGTAGTGGACGAAAATGACTTTCCCCTTCCGAGCCCCCTCCGTCGTCAGCATATACATTCCGTCGTTGTCGGCCGTCACGGTGTACTGAAACGGCTTGTCCTCACGCACCACCGTGAACTTGCTCGGTGCCGACATGGATGCAACATACACATCGCTGCTCGTCCAGCCTCGATTCACCGTGACCACTAG
Organism: Myxococcales bacterium; assembly: GCA_043778435.1. GTDB lineage: Bacteria > Myxococcota_A > Polyangia > Polyangiales > Polyangiaceae > JAAFHJ01. The sequence continues at coordinate 4,400 of JAYWGD010000041.1, forward strand.
CCACTTGCCGTTGGGCGAGATGGCGGGCACCGCGAACCACGTCTTGTCCTTGGGCGTGTAGAGAAGCACGTCCTTGTCGGCACTGGTGCCTCGCTTGTGTAAGAACAATGCAGAGTGCATGGTCTCCTCTCCGACCGGCACCGTGCCAGGCGCCGGCAAACGCGTGTACACAAACGCGGATTCGTCCGGCAGCCAGGCAAGCTCGGTGTGCCTGGCGCGATCGATGTTCTCGCCTACGTCTTTGCCAGTCGCCACATCGCGCAAGTGCAGCACGCTGTGCTCGTTGCCTCCCTCGCTGATGCCCCAGGCCAGGAAATTGCCCCGTGGCGAGGGATAGTTCCAATCCAGCGCGGCAGTCCCCGACCCTTCACGCGTGATGTCGAGCAAGGAACGAGGTTTGCCCTTGAGGCCTTCGGTCACGTAGAGCACCGGCTGCTTCATGCCCGGCCCGCGCTCGGTGTAGAAGTAGCGACGGCGCGCGCCCTGCACGCTCACCCGCGGCGCATCGAGCGCGCCCGCATCGAGCAAGGCTTTGGCCTCTGCCGCGAGCGTCGCGCGCTCGGGCCGCCCGGCCATGTACGTTTGCAAGCTTGCCGACTGCGCGGCCTCCCATGCTTTGGTGCTTGCGGCGTCACCGTCTTCGAGTGCGCGAAACGGATCGCGGACACGGGTGCCGAAGTAGGTGTCGGATGCGCCTACATTGGTCTCGGACAAACTTGCATTCTGCACATTTCTAGCCCGAGGCGCAGTCGTCATCGGCGCGACCATGGGCGCCTCGGCCCCACCACACGAGATCGCCACGCACAAAGAAACGAACCCAAGGAGCTTACGCATCCTTGGGTTCTTATCACGACCGCGGGGATGGCCGAGTGCAGTCGACTACTTCAAGTCGGGCTTGGGCGTCTTCGCGGTACTTTTTGGCAGCTCAGGCGCCTTTCCCCACTCGGCAGGTACAGGTCCAGTGAGTGAGTCCAAAAAGGCCACGATGCTTGCCGTTTCCTCGTCCGACAAGTTCTTGCCTAGCTGATGCTTGGCCATCGATTTGACGGCTTCGGGGAGCGTCGCGATCGAACCGTTGTGGTAGTAGGGCGCTGTCTTTGCCACGTTGCGCAGGCCAGGCGTTTTGAACATCATCTTGTCAGAATCCATCTTGGTCACTTGGTAGCGGCCCAAGTCCGTTTGGTCAGGCCAAGGCACTGCAAGGCCGAGCTTTTGATAGATTGCACCGCCCCAAAGATTGCCTGCGTGGCACGTGGTACAACCCACCTCCATGTACTTTGCAAGCCCCGCTTTCTGGGCCTCGGTGAGCGCAGATTCGTCCCCGGAAAGATATTGATCAATGGGCGCAGGCACGACCAAAGTTCGCTGAAACGCGCCAATCGCCTTGCCAAAATTTACAACGCTCACCGGCGCCTTGTCGTCCGTGAACGCCTTCTTGAAGGACGCCACATACTCGGGCATCGAGTTGACAACCGCCAGCAATGCTTGGTCACCCTTCGCAGATGTGTCGAGCGGACTGAATGCCGGTAGGAGCTCCGGCGACTCCACCGTCGCACCGCGGCCATCCCAAAACTGAACGAACGCACCTGCCGCGTTGATCACGGTAGAAGCATTGCGGGCGCTTGCTTGCCCGCGATGGCCTACCCCCTTTGGTTTGCTGTCTACACCGTAGGTGTCCAGCCCGTGGCATGAGTTGCACGAAGTATCCTGTGCCTTTGAAAAGCGCTTATCAAAGTAGAGCTGCTTGCCGAGTGCGACCTTGTCAGGAGTGATGGGGTTGGTCTTTGAGTCGAACTGTTTGGGGAGCTTGTCGAATTGAACAAGCATGCTGCGATCGATGCTCACGGCCTTGGCAGGGGGCGCCTCGACGGCCGCGGTTGATGTTTGGGGTTCCGGCTTTGGCTCGGGTTTGCTGCACGCCGCAGCACCCGCGGCAACCACCACACACAGGCTCAAGATAGCTGTATTTTTGCTCATAGTTCGACTCCTAGAGCGGGTCTATCCTACGTTGAGGCCAGCATGTCGAGCATGAACTCTGTGCACACAACACGTGTCCTATACGCTATGCACCGCCACACCATGCGACCACTTGTTTTGCTCAGTAACGACGACGGTTATTTCGCTCCAGGCATCTGCGCATTCCGCGATGCGCTGGCCACTTGGGCAGAGGTCATCACCGTTGCACCCGCCACCGAACAGAGCGCTGCCAGCCATGCCATTAGTTTGCATCGCAGCCTGCGCATTTTGGACATCGAGCCTGGCGTACACGCCATCGATGGCACGCCGGCTGACTGCGTGTATGTTGCATTCTCTGCTGGCACACGCATCTTGCCGCGCTTGCCTGACATGGTTTGCTCTGGCGTGAATGCAGGTCTGAACCTGGGGCAAGACACCTTCTATTCGGGCACCGTGGCGGCCGCGCGTGAGGGAGCTCTGCGCGGCCTGCCTGCCCTGGCCGCGAGTATGGAAATCCCAGGCGATGTTGTCGCGGCTGCGAAGCTGGCATCCACCATTGCGCGGCAGCTACTTTACGCCAAAGCCGGCGAGGCCACGCTCCTCAACTTGAACGTTCCTGCAACCTGGAATGGGCAGATGCGCGCATGTCGATTGGGGCGCCGCTACTACGAGGATGCGGTCGATATCCGCCGCGATCCGCGCGGCCGAGAGTACTTGTGGATCGGCGGCACCCATGTGACCCATAAAGACGATCCAGGCAGCGATACCGACGCGTTTGATCTGGGTTTTTCCACGCTCACCACGCTGTCCCTCGACTTGAGTTCACGCGACGACGTGCTCGCCAATGCCGTCGCATCTGGCGGACTTTCTCCGTGAATCGAACCGAACTTGCGCCGCTTTACGCGGGCCACTTAGCCCGGCTCACAGAGCGCTACGCACCGCTGTGGCGCAAGCACGGGATGGATGCACTCGTCATCCATTCTGGAGCGCCGAAGATGCGCACACGGTTCGACGATCAGTGCTTCCCCCACCGCGTGGTACCTGCGTTTGCGCATTGGGTCCCCGTCGGCGCCCCTCGTTGGGCAGTGGTGCTGCGCGCCGATGGCACGCGTACATTGCATGCATTTCGCGACGCCAACTTTTGGGAGCGACCGGCCCCATTGGAGTGGCCCGAGTTTACCGATGCATGGCAACTGCAAGAACATCGCAGCGACGAGGCCCTGGCCCAAGTGCTTGCAGGCAGCGCGCGCACGGTGGTGCTGAGCGAAGACCCGACTTTTGCCGCACTGTGCGGAATGCCTTCGGCAAATGAGGCACTGCTACGCGACTTGGACGCCACGCGCGTGCACAAGACATCTTACGAACAGCACTGCTTGCGCGTCGCCAACGAGCGCGCTGCGGGCGGTCACGCCGAACTGGGGCGCTTGTTCGACACCATGAGTCAAACCGAGTTTGATCTTCATTTGTCGTACTTAAAGCACACGCGCCAGGACGACCAAGAGACGCCTTACAAGAACATCGTGGCCTTTGGCCCCAACGCCGCGGTGCTGCATCATGTGAGCTATGCACGCAATTCGGGAGACAGCGCGACCAGCATGTTGGTCGATGCGGGAGCGACGTGTTTGGGCTATTCCTCCGACATCTCACGCACGTGGACACGAGGTGTAGGAGCACGCGTTGACGCCTTCGCGGCGCTGCACGCGAGCATGGAGACGATGCAGCTGCAGCTGGTTTCGGAAGCGCGGGCCGGCGTGCTTTACGAGGACTTGCACGACCGCTGCCACGCGTTGATGGGCCAGCTGTTGACCCAGCACGAGCTTGTGAGTTGCAGCGCCGAAGAAGCTGTGAGCTCCGGCCTTACTCGGGTGTTTCTCCCCCATGGTCTTGGCCACTCGTTGGGGTTGCAGACGCACGATGTGGGCTGTGCAATTGTAAAACCGAAGACCGAGAATCCCTTTTTGAGGAACACGGCGCCGATTGAAGTGGGCCAATGCTTTACGATTGAGCCAGGTCTTTACTTTATTGAGCCTCTGCTCGCGCAACTGCGGACCACAGCGGCGGGCTCGCACGTGCACTGGGGCACGGTTGCTGCGCTGGCATGCATGGGCGGAATCCGCATCGAGGACGATTTGGTGGTTGGAGACAACGGCGAGCTCGTGAATCTGACGCGACAAGCGTTTGCCGCGCTGGTTTGAAAGCTAGCGAGCCGTGGGCGGGAGGCTGAGTAAGGAGGCTTGCGACGGCGCGACCGTCGCGAACAAGGCCTCTGATTCCTTGGTTGCATCGGCTGCGTCGCTTTGTTCGCCGCGCAAGGATTGCACCTCGGAAAGACTCCTCAGCGCATTGGCAAGCACGGCAGCATCACCCCACTGGCGCGCGCGGGCAACGCCATCGAGCGCAAGTGTGTACGCCGCTTGCGTGTCGCCCAGGGCAAGCGTCGCGCGCGTCAGACCCGTACGCACTTGGGCCGCGAGCCTGGTGTCGCCAAGCTCTGACGCCAGGCGTTCGGCCTCCTTGTACGACTGATGCGCAAAGGCCCAATCCTGGCGGGAGCCTGCAATATCTGCAACCAACATGCGTGCGGGCGCAAGCACGCCGGGATCGGTGACGCCCAGATAAATATTTTTGCCGTTCTCCAACAGTTTGGACGCATACGTGCCGTCCCCCATGGCCATGCGCGCACGCGCCGCACCCACCAACGACGCCGAGGCCAACGCAAGCTCACCCAACTCGCGACGAAGTCTGAGCGCCTCTTCAAAGTATTCTGATGCGCGTGCATACTGCATCAAGTCTCTCGCGACGAGTCCGAGATTGTGCGCGCTCATCGCAATCAGCCGGCTATCCCCAAGTGCGCGCCGGATCGCCAATGAGGATTCCAAAGACGCAGTGGCTTGCTGACTGTCCCCGCGAAGCCACGCAAGGCGCCCCATTTCGTCGAGCACCGACGCCTCTCCGCGCGGATCTCCATCCGCGCGGAAGAGATCACAGGCCTCTTGATAGGCCCGAGCCGCAAGATCGGGTTCGCCCAATTCGCGATGCGCGCGCCCCTTGCGCGCAAGTGCAAAGGCCGCGCTGCCTCGGCGAA
>JAYWGD010000042.1:0-3149 GCA_043778435.1 Myxococcales bacterium
CCAAGAGGGGGTCCGCCGGTATGGATTTCACGGCCTCTCCTACGAGTACGTGATGTCGACGCTGGGTCCGGAGGTGCCCTCACGCATCGTCATTGCGCATCTTGGGAACGGTTCGAGCCTCGTCGCTGTGCGAGATGGACGAGCTATTGACACGACCATGGGCTGTACGCCGGCGGGCGGAATTTTGATGGGAACGCGGAGCGGTGATCTTGACCCTGGTGTTCTTGTCTACCTCATGCGTGAGAAAAAATTTTCGGTAGACATGCTTGAGCAACTTGTGGACCGACAATCGGGGCTTTTGGCGATCGGCGGCACATCGGACATGAAGACATTGCTGGAGAGAGCCCCAGAGGACGCTCAGGCAAGACTCGCGGTCGCCATGTTTGGATACGGCGTGCGCAAAGCAATTGGGGGACTCGTCGCGGCGCTCGGCGGCATCGATCTCTTGGTGTTCACGGGCGGAATCGGAGAGCACGCAGCGGAAGTTCGCGCCCATGCATGCGAGGGACTCGACTCGTTCGGTATTCGGCTGGATTCGGAACGCAACGATCGTAGCGACGAGGTCATAAGTGCAAACTTGAGTGCCTGCAGCGTTCGCGTCGTCAAGACGAACGAAGATCTCATTGTCGCTCGACATGCGTTCCGGATCGTACGAGGTTCGTTTCAAGGAGCGCGTCGTGAAGTTGACAAGTAACTTCGAGCTTCCCCGCCGCAAGCGACGCAGTCGCGAGCCTCCCGCCGCAAGCGACACAGTCGCGAGCCTCCCGCCGCAAGCGACGCAGTCGCGAGCAACTTCTCAACCTCGGATCTGAAACACCCGCACGAGGCGCCGCGCTCGCTAGGGCGCTCGCGGCCGACGCATACGCTTTGGTATTCTAGGCCGCGAGCAACCGACGCGACGCGGATGCCTCGTGCGGGTGTTTGCTCCGACTGCTGGGCTCGAACCAGCGACCCGATGATTAACAGTCATCTGCTCTACCAACTGAGCTAAGTCGGAATGTTGGTGAGGGCGCTGCTTACCGAGATGCATGCCATAGCGTCAAGGAAATTCCCGGAGCGTCGCCAACTCTTCAAACACCCCGGCGACAAGGGCTCGACGCGCACGATGTGAGTGTCTGTGAACATTTAAAAATGGCCGTTCAAATGCGCCATTTTTTTACCCGAATGAAATGAGTCTGTTAGCCTTTTCTAGACGAAGACGTTCGGGTCTTCACCTGTGTGCAAATCATCGCAACAAACTCTCGCGAATGAAGCATGCAACTTGAAAGGCTAAGCGCGATGTCAGAGCGGAACCAAGTGGAAGCAGCAGACCAGTCAAGCAGGGGTGCACGCCCGGGTCAAATGACAGCCGTCATGCGGGCTATGCAAGCGCCCAGCGGTCCGATGGTGCTGAACGTTGCCATGACGCGTGGCAACCGCACTTTGGACGAGCGCATTTTTAAGCAGCGGGCGAGTGTGACTGTGGGCACCAGTGAGCAGAACACGTTTCTCCTGCCAAACAGCCCGCTGCCCGCAGGCTTTAAGCTTATCGAGCTTATCGGATCGGATTATGTACTCAACTTCGTCGACGGCATGGCCGGCCGCGTGGCGCTGCCGTCAGGCGTGACGGATCTGGAGGCACTCAAGAATCAGGCCAAGCTCGTTAACGGAGCCTATCAGGTTCGCTTGCCCGAAGACGTACGCGGCAAGGTAAACATCGGCGAACACGGCTTTTTGTTTCGCTTTGTTCCAGCGCCCGCGCAGCAACCGAAGCCGCAGCTTCCGCTAGCTGTCATGGCCGGCCTTACAGGCTCTATAGACTGGACATTGACGGTGCTCGCTGCCTTCAGCTTCTTGGTTCACTTCGGCATGGTCGGGTTTCTGTTTTCGGAGTGGATGGATCCACACGTGAAGACCGACGACGAGCTTTTGCAGGCTGCCATCGATACGATGAAAGCAATTCCAGCACCTCCTCCTCCTGAGGAAAAGAAGGAAGAAGTCGTCGACAAGAAAGTCGAAACCAAAACGCCAGAAAAAGCAGCCGCCGCTGCAGGACCCAGCAAAGACCCCGGCAAAAAAGCTCCGGTTAGCGACGCCGCAGCGGCTCGTTTGGCCGGTCAGGCCGCAGCCATTCAGATGGAGTTGCTTGGTGCGTTCGGCGGCAACTCGGCCGTTGCTGGCGCGCTGAATCGTGGTGACACTCCAGGCACCGACTTGAGCAAGCTTGCAGCGTCCTCGGCGGGTGCTTCGGGTGCCACTGGTGCACTGAGCATGGGTGGCGGCGGCGGTCCGATTGCGGGCGGTGTAGGCGGCAAAGGCGGTTTGGGCGGCATCGGTGGTGGCACCGGCGCGTCGGGAACGGGCGCTGGCGCTGGCGGCGAGACCAAGGTGGCTGGCCCAAAGGGCGACATCTCCACGGGAGTGACCTCGATGTCTGTTCCGGTCAACAATGCCGAGCGCGTGATCGCTGGGCTGCGTGGGCGTTTTAAGAGCTGCTACCAGCGCGGTCTTTCTGAAGATCCTAATCAGTCTGGCAAAGCAACATTCTCAGTGAAAGTAGCGCCAAACGGCGAAGTCGCTTTGGTCACGGTTGCAAGCAATGCAGGCCTTTCGGCGACGGTCACCGGATGCATTCAGCGGGCGCTTCAGGGCGCAAACTTCGACGCACCTGGCGGTAGCGGCTCAGCACTAAGTGTGCCGGTAAACTTTGTACAACAGGGCAAGTAGTGCACAATCGGGTTGAGCCGTTACGTGTCTCTGTTGTCCCTTCGTTGACATCACCGCAGCCAGGAGTGTAGCGTCATGAAAATGTTCTCTGTTGTTCGATTCGAATTCTCTAAGCTCGTCGCAAGCGTCGGCGCGTTTGGATTGTTCGTTGCGGCAGGAGCTGCGGAGGCTCAGCAGGACGAGACGCCCAAGGCGCCGCCGGGAGCTCAGCAGCAAGGAGAGGCGCCAATTGCGGCTTCACCCACAGCAGCGTCCGTCGCTTCTCCCGTGGATGCTGGTGCGCCAGTGGATGGCGGCGTTGTCGTGTCGGAGCTGGAGCGCGGCGCGGGAGTCATTCGGCAGCGGCTTGAGGAGGCTCGTCGTCAGCACGACGTGGTCAAGACGCTTTGCCTCGACGACAAGTTGTCCCAGATCGACACGACAGTGCGCGCAGCCTCTGAGCA
>JAYWGD010000043.1:0-9422 GCA_043778435.1 Myxococcales bacterium
GTTGCGTTCGCGGCAACCGTGCGTTCGCACTTCCGAGCAGCGCCTCCATGCGCGCCTTGCGCGTCGCGTGAATGCGCGCCCGCACCGACTCTGGCAAGAGCGCAGGCGCCATGGGATCGGGGAATTGGTTCGGCCGCGCCAGGTAAGGAATGATCCCTGACGGGAAGCGCGAGGCCACCACGGCCCGACCGGTTTGATCGTATGCGCCGCTCGCCAGAAAGCTCATGGGCACGCGATGGGTGCGTGCCATATGGCCCGCGTAGAGCGCTGCAAGTGCAGGCAAGTTCGCGGTGCTGTGACCGCAACCCGTTATGCGAACACCGGTCGCATGGTTGCTGGTTTGAGTATCAATGCCATTGATAACCAAAAAGTTTGATCCAAAACGCTGAAAAAAGTCACGTGGACTCTCGATTTCGTGGCCGCGGTACCGAAGTGAAAACGGCGCACCGCCGCGCGACTCAGGCACCGGCACGCCGTTGACACGGACCACGGTCGAAACAAGCTGATTTTGAAACTTTGAGCCTGAGACTTTTGCATCACAGAGTAACGTGGGGTCCCATCCCCCCGTGGCATGCATATGAAGCAAGTAGGGTCCCCCAAAGCCGCCTGACGCATGCGCTGATCGGGCAAGCAAGAGGCTTAAAACCGTGCTGCTGCCGCCAAGGAGGATGTGTCGACGATGCATAGAGGCGGGCTCCTTCAGCGTTTATTCATAAAGAAAACGGTAGTCGGTCATCAGGTAGGTGATCACCGTCTGCCAGGCCCGGAGAGTAAAGTCAGGGTCGTCCGAGATGCTTTGGCCCTCACCATACACGCCGGTCACGGCTCTGCTTGGCAGCGACGGAAACACACGCCCGCCCAATCCGTCGGATACTGGCGCCGCATTCAAATCACGCCCGGCAGCGCATTTGTAGTGAAACAGCTTTGGCCCATTCGCCGCGCCAAGTCCGCCAGAAAGCGATGCCATCTCCTGCTCTTTCCAGGTCTCATCGAACAGCGCAAAGGTGCGGCGTTCTTCGTCCGAGTCAGGAGACAGCTCTTCACCAAGCAGTCGCCAGTGTAGCTCGCGAATATTGGCTTTGATGGCCTCGATGTTGGCGGGCATGGCGACGCGCGGCATGGCGGTATTCGTACGCGCACTGTATGGCCTTGTGCTTACCTCCACGAGCGGAAACAAGCGTCGCTCCGCCTTTGAAACCGTAAAGTCAAATGCGGTTACATTGCATGATACACGGAGTGCAATGTACTCCCATGCGGCGAACATCGTGGTCGATACATCGCGCGAACGATCAGGCGCCTGCGCCGAGGCCCCACCTCCCAGCAGATTGCGCCACTGGAAATCACCCAACATGGCTTGAGACCGCGGGTCAGAACGGCTGGCTACCCAACCCGCCCCCACCTGCGAGGCAGTAGGCTCCAAAATAGGGCGGATCCAATAAAAGTCCGTGCTTCCAATGGTCGAGCGCAACTTTCGCACCAACATCTCAGGCGTCAGCAAGCGGCCTACGCCTAGTGCATCGTTCGAAGCGGACGCCGTTCCAACCACCATGGAAGAGGCCAAAAAATACGGGCTTGTGACGACCCGTACCACCAACTCACGCAGGTCTTGATTGCGCGCCAAAAAGGCCTCCGCCGCAGCGCTTATCCACGCTTGTTGGGCGTCATACGCCAGTGTGTATTCTCTGGCGGTCTTGCTGTTTGCATCGTCGCTCGCACCGCGATTCGAGCCCGTGGCAGGAGGCCCCAACGGTTCCTCGCCCAGAAGTCCCGTGTAGATCACACGCGTCATCGCCAGAGCAAAGCGCTTGTCCGTGGCAATGGCCTGGCCCAGCCAAGCCACCGCGTTGCTTCGCGCCGACACGGGCATCACCGCAGAGCCGAGACCTGCCGCCGCCATCTCGGGATGCCAGGCGTCATTCGCGACCGCACGTGTCATCACCTTCTCGTCCAAGCCTTGAAATCCTCCAGCAACCGGATCCAAAATGTTGTGGCATGCCGCGCATGCAGGTGCAGTACGCGGCGCGTTTTCAACATCCACAAACGCGGCTACGTCTGTTGGCCGATTGATCAATCCCAAAATGTCTGTGGCCAAAAAATTCCGCAACACAAAGTCGGCTCGTTTTCGAGACCTGTTGGTCAGGGACGTGGGCCACTGCAAAAGAAACGACGGGCTCGCAAGGATTCCAGAATGTGGAACGGGCACTTCCCTTGTGCCCATACGCTGCATCGGTTTGACGCTTGCCCATTCCCACTTTTCGTAGTTTTCGGGCGCGATAGGTGCAGAGTGCGGCAATCCGTACACGGCCGCGGTGTACGGATTCACGAGCAGGCGTGCAGAGGTGAGAATCTCACCGAACGGACGACCTTCACGCACGACCTGGGCAATGAGCCGCAGAGGTTCCTCGCCAAACGACAACATCGCCCAATCCCGCTTTTCGGTGCTTGTCCCAGTCGCCCCTGGATCATAGTACGCCGGAGCCCGGCCGTACTCATTGCCGATGCCTTGGATGTCTGTGCCCGCGTCCACCAATTGTGTGCGGAGCACATCATTCCAGGTGTCATGTAGCCATAGATAAAATTCTTCGTCCTCGCACAGCTTACGGACCGCCTCTTCCAGAGAGGCGTTGTCTTTGAGCGCCACCAACTCATCAGCACGAGGCAGGCGCCCCGCCAACAGAACTGATGCCCGTCGGAACGCAGCTCGAAGCGAGAGGGGCACAACAATCTCTGAGTTTTCAGGGCTTTTTACACCAGCATCCATCGAAGCGGCGCCGTCTTGAAGCGCGCTGGTCGAGCCTGTGCAAGACACGACAACGCCCACCATCAAGGCGCCAACAATTGGAGGGCGTAAGCTGCCAGCCATGCGATGCATCCAGCTTGAGCGATTTCCCCTGCTCGCACAAGATCGCGAACGCATTGATGCAAATGCCCGGCTCGCGGCAGCCATCACAGCAGTGGGTCGCCCCACCATGGGGTTAGGCACATAGGCACTGCGTCACATGGGCCGAAGCCGCCAGATGCCAACCCGCGATGTCGGGTACAAACACGTCGCCGCCCAAGTGCTGTTTGGCTGGTTCACAATGCGCCCGCGGCCGGAGCCGGGGCCGGGGGGCTCGCCTGGAACGCCAAATCCCTTCCGCGCAACTGCAGGAGGAGCACGTGTATTCGCCTTTTTTGAAACGCCTCCGATACACTCTCGTGAATGTTCCGCTCACGCTTGTTTGGTCGTGCATGTTCAGCTTTCACTTTGATGCTTGTGGCATGTGGCGGCGCCCACACGCCCAACGCCGTTGCGACAGACTCGGTACCCCATGAGCACTCGCGCACACTCACATGTGCAGTGCGCACCAAGTTGCTCAGTGCGCGCTTGCCCAATCTCAAAGTGTCAGGCTCCGACAACCGACTGCTTGACAAGCCACGCGTCTTTTTGGCGCCACCTGTGCGGCCCATTGAAGAGACCTTCTCGCGCGTCGCTCCGAGCACGGTGTTCGTTCGGGTGCCCGGCGGCTTCGGCTCAGGCGTTGCCATCGACGACAAGGGCACCATCCTCACAAATTACCACGTGGTCGACGCCGGTCGGCAACAGGACTTTCACTTCCGCGTGAAAGTGGAATTCGGCACCATGACCGACACCGGTCGCATTGTGCCCACCGGGAAAAGTGTTGATGGCGTGGTCATCAAAGCCGACCCTGTGCGCGACTTGGCCCTGGTGCGTGTGGCCACCAGTGAGGTGCCCAAATCGTTTATGCCGGTAAGCCTTTCGCCTACCGATCCACGCATTGGCGAGGCCGTTCTCAGCTTGGGCCAAGGAGGTCTCGGGTTGATGTGGGGCGCGCGATCCTGCCACGTGGCCAACATCGGCGATCAGTCCACCAGCACCAGCATGTTCTCGGGCATTGATTGCAATCTACAAGATCCCAAACTCACCCAAACGGAGAGCGCGCGCAAGAAGGCCGAGTGCGAAAAATCCATCAAGCAAATGGCGGCAGATGTCGACGCGCAACAGCAGGGACTCGCCGTACAAACGGACTGCGCGATCATGCCTGGCGACAGCGGCGGGCCTCTGGTGAATACCCGCGGCGAGCTTGTGGGGCTCAACCAAAGCGTGCGCCGCAACGCCGCCATTCACGTGCATCTTGCAGAGATTCGGGCGTTCTTGAGCACGCCCGTCGTCGACGACTTGGCACTCGCGCCCGATCCGTTTTGCGAGGGCGCACCCAATGTGAGCATTCAAGATGTGGACGGCGACGGCAAGGGCGATGTGGCCATTGCCGCTGACGGCACCCCCAGCTTGGTGGGCGGCTGGGGCGGGCGCGCATTCTACTTCGACTTGGACGAAGACGCCGACGGCAAACCCGAAAACGCGACCATGCCCTTTGACGCCGAAGTCGCGGTGGCAGCCCGCGGTGACGACACTTGGGTTTGGTACGATACCGACAACGATGGTCGCTTCGATCAACTTGTGATCGACGAAAAGGATGGCGACGGCCTCGCCGAGCGTGGCTACAAGCTTTCCGCGGATGGAAGGGTGTTGGTTGACAACACGCTTGTAGGCAAGAAAGTACTGCGCGATGGCGTGTTCTTGGACAATGTGCAGAATGCACGTTTTGGCCTGCTTGCCAAACACTTCTCGGGCGCACGTGTAAGCGACAGTTCGCTCCTCGCCAAAGCCGCCGAGATCGCGATCCCCGACCCCTACGCCATCGGCACGGGCGATGCGTATGCGCAGGGGGAAGGCGAGAAAGTCGCCGAGACGGTGCACGTCGAAGGACCGCTCGGAACGGTCACTTTTTTGGAGGCCGGCGATTCGCTCAAAGGCATCAAACCCGGCGATCGGGTCAACGACTTGGTGCAGCAACGCAAGCTCAAGCCCGTGGTCGCGCTGATGCGGCGCGGCCAGGATGGTTGGGCCATGTACGACATGGATGGCGACGGTCGATTGGACCTCGTCCTCGAGGGCGACACCGGCAGCAGCGACGGCACGCAAGGACCCGCAGAACTCATCGCGCGCACGGCGTACAGCATTTCGGCCGATGGCAAACGCACGCCCAAACCCGAGCATGTAGGACGGCGCTTGCTCCGACACGGACTGCTCGCAGAATCTCTGCCTCATCGAGATCGATTGATACGCGCGCTCAACATGCTGGGCGAATCGGTGGCCAATCAAGAAGGCGAGGGCTCGTTTGTGTTGCCGGACTCTGCAGCCAGTTTCGGTTCCGCCGCCCCAAGCTTTCTCAACCTGCCCAAGTTCAGTGCGCGCGCGGCCGCAAGGATCTCCAAAGAGCAACGCGCGATGGTCATCGACATTGACGGCAACACCAAGGACGCCATCCGCGTTCCGCCGCAGGACTTGTTCAAGCGCGACAAGTTTGGCCGGGAGTTTGGCTACGTGGAGTCGGCTGGGCGCAAGTGGTACGTGTATGATACAAATGGTGATAGCTACTGGGACTTGGTGCTCTTTGTGCGCCGCGGAGAGGACAAGGTCTCAGCCGCATTCCGTTTGCCTCGCGGCAAAGACGAAGCCAAGTACGATGCGACATTGGTGGGTGGCTCGCCTGTACGCGCAGACCTGTTCCGGCCAGCCAAGCTGCGCACACTTGGCGCCGAGCTCATTCCCCTTGCGATTGCTGCCCTTCCTCCTGCAGATGATGAAAAATAATGGCGGCCGCTCCTGTACCTCTGCTCTCCGCGCGTGATCTGCACAAAGCTTTTGGGGCGCGCACCCTGCTCAATGGCGGCACGCTCAACATCTCCAAAGGAGATCGTGTTGCACTGGTAGGTGTCAACGGCAGCGGCAAATCGACGCTGCTCAAAATGCTTGTTGGCGAGGAGCCTTTTGATGGCGGCATCGTGGAGCGATCGCGCGACGCCTCGATGATTTACTTGTCGCAGGAGCCTAGCTTCCCTGGCGACCAGGTGGTGCTCGATGCTGCACTGTGCGGCCTTGGCGCTTGGTACGATGCCTACCGCGCGTACAGCGAAGCCACGGCCCGCGTGTCGGCGGGCGATTACGACGCGCTCGACGCGCAGCAGGAACAAGCGGAGAAACTTGAGCAGCACGGCGGCTGGGAGCGCGAGCACGAAGCACGCGCTCTGCTTTCGCGCTTGGGTGTGCGCGATTGTGATGCACTCATGGGCACGCTCTCGGGCGGCGAGCTACGCCGCGTGGCTCTGGCGCGATTGCTGGTGGCCAAGCCCGATCTGGGCGTGCTCGACGAGCCCACCAACCATTTGGATGCAGACACCATCGAATGGCTGGAGGAGTATTTCTCTGAGCAGTACCCCGGTGCACTCTTGTTCGTCACACACGATCGTTATTTCTTGGACGCGCTTGCCACGCGCGTGGTCGAGATCGACTTTGCAAAGCTGCACAGCTACGAAGGCGACTACGACGACTTCTTGGAGCTCAAAGCCGAACGCTACGCCCAAGAAGATCGCGCAGAACAAAACCGACAAAACTTGGTTCGGCGCGAACAGGCTTGGCTGCGACGCGGCGCAAAGGCGCGTTCTACCAAGCAAAAAGCTCGCATCCAGCGCGCTGAAGCCGTGATCGCCGAGCGCGCGCCCGAACGAAACAGCAACCTTAGCGTGTTCGCGGACGCCTCACGTTTGGGCAAAACCATTCTTGAGGCCGACAACATCACCGTGGGCGTGCCGCGCAGCGAAGCCGATGGCGGTCCCGAGGCGCCATGGCGCGTTTTGACCAACACCTTCGAGTTGCGCCTGTGTCCAGGTGATCGCATTGGCATCGTGGGTCCCAACGGCGCTGGCAAGTCCACGCTGCTGTCGGCCTTGCTTGGCGACACCGAGCCCACGTCGGGGAAGATCCTCCGCGGCAAGAACACCAAGTTCGCGTACTTCGACCAAAAGCGTTTGGGGCTCGAAGACACGTGGAGTGTGTTCGACAACGTGGCGGGCCGCGAAGACGCCATGAACCGCGGCGGCGCCATGGTCGAGAAGGGCGGCGAGAAGGTCGAACTGCGCAGCTACCTCGAGGGCTTTATGTTCGACGCCCACAAGCAGCGCCAACCCGTCGGCTCGCTCTCTGGCGGCGAGCGCGCACGCGTTTCACTCGCAAAAGTGCTGGCAGAGGGCGCCAACGTGCTGGTGCTCGACGAGCCCACCAACGATCTAGACACCGCATCGCTTGCAGCCGTGGAGGAGCTCCTCATCGCGTGGGGCGGCTGCGCACTTTTGGTCAGCCACGATCGCGCGTTTCTGGATCGCGTGGCGACCGGCATTTTGTCGTTCGAGCCGGTCGAAGGCCAGCCCTCCAACGTGGTGCTCTACCCGGGCAACTACGACCAATATTTGCGCCTTCGCGCCGAGGTCAAGCGCGAGGCTGCAGCTCTCGCGAAGAGCATTGCGCCGCCTCGCAACAGTTCGCCTCCTGCCAGCAAAGCACCTCCTGCCACGAAGCCCGCGGCAGATGCACCGATGCCGAAATTTCGCGTTGCAGAAGCACCGCCAAAGGCTGCAACGGGCCCAAAGCTGAGCTTTAAAGAGCGCCAAGAGTTGGAACAGCTCCCGGCCAAAATCGAGGCCGAGGAGACGCGCATCGCGGAGCTTGAGACCACACTTGCAGATCCGGCATTCTATGCCGCGCGAGCCACAGAATTGCCGAAGATGCAGTCTACACTGGATGCCGCACGCACGGGGATTTCGCAGATGATGGATCGATGGGAGAAGCTCGAAGCACGGAGCAACGCCACATGACCCAAGCCCCATCCAAGGCCGCATCCCCTCCTCTGGCGACGCCGGATTTTTCGGAGCTGCGCGCTCATGCCGCGCGCTGGAAAACTCGGTCCATGCGCGAGGCCTTCGAGCAAGATCCCGGCCGCGCCGATCGCTACGCGGTGGAGCTTGGCGAGTTGTACTTCGACTACTCCAAGCACCTGGTCGACGACGAGGTCATGGCCTCGTTGGTGCAGCTTGCGGAGCGCGCTGGCGTGCCCGAGCGACTTGCCGCGATGTACGCGGGTGAACATATCAACACCACCGAGGATCGCCCCGTCTTGCACGTCGCGCTGCGACACCGCGGTGAGTCCACCTTTGTGGCCGACGGCCGCGACGTGGTGCCCGAAGTGCGTGCGGTGTTGCATCGTATGCGTGGCTTCGTGGGCAAGATTCACGATGGCTCGTGGACCGGCGCCACGGGCAAAAGCATTCGCGACGTGGTGAACATCGGCATCGGCGGCTCGGACCTGGGGCCGCTGATGGTGAGCACGGCGCTCAAGCCCTATTGGCGCGATGGCGTGCGCACGCACTTTGTGAGCAACGCCGACGGCGCACATATGTCGGATGTGCTCTCGCGTGTGGACTTGGAGCGCACGCTTTTTGTGATCGCCTCCAAGACCTTCACCACACTCGAGACCATGCTCAACGCGCGCACGGTGCGCCGAAAGCTCACCGATGCTTTTGGGCCGGAGGCTGTCTCGAAGCACTTTGTCGCCGTCTCGGCAGCGCCCGCTGCGGTGGCCGAATTTGGCATTCCTTCGGCCAATACCTTTGATTTTTGGACGTGGGTGGGGGGCCGCTATTCTTTGTGGTCGTCCGTAGGCCTAAGCATCGCGCTGGCCGTAGGCATGGATCGCTTCGAAGAATTGCTGCATGGTGCATCGATTGTCGATGATCACTTTGCCAGCGCGCCGCTTGCCAAAAACGTGCCGGTGCTGATGGCGCTTCTCGGTGTATATTACATTAATGGTTGGGACAGGCACAGTCACGCCATCATCCCTTATGCCCAGCATCTGTCTCGATTTGCGGCGTACTTTCAGCAGGCGGACATGGAGAGCAACGGCAAGCGCACGCGGCTCGATGGCACGTTTTGCGACTACGCCACCGGGCCCGTGGTGTTTGGCGAACCGGGCACCAATTCGCAGCACGCCTTCTTTCAGCTCTTGCACCAAAGCCCCGACTTTGTGCCCACCGACTTTGTGGGCACGGCGCAAACGCATCACGCACTGGTAGGGCACCACGAAGTGCTGGTGGCCAATTTTTTGGCGCAGCCCGAAGCGCTCATGCGCGGCAAGACACAGCAAGAGGTGACGGCCGAGCTGCTCTCCGCGGGCGTCGCGCCAGATCGCGCTGCGGCGCTTGCGCCTCATCGCGCCTTTGCCGGCAACCGCCCGACCACCACGCTGCTGCTACGCAAGCTCACCCCACGCACATTGGGGATGCTCATCGCGCTCTACGAGCACAAGATCTTCGTGCAAGGCGTGATCTGGGGCATCAACAGTTTTGATCAATGGGGCGTGGAGTTGGGCAAGGAGCTCGCACGCACGGTACTTGGCGATTTGCAGGCCGGCGAGCCCGGCGAGAACCACGATGCATCGACGCGCAAGTTGATTGCAAAATACATTCGTTGGCGCTGAGATTCTCATTGGGTGCGCGCCGCCCGAGCGGGCGCTAAACCCCCTGCG
>JAYWGD010000044.1:0-9408 GCA_043778435.1 Myxococcales bacterium
CGCCATCTCAAAGCCATCCACCTGCGCGCAATTCGCCGAGCACGCGCGCGCGCGTGGCCGCCAACACCGGCACCATGGGTGCGCGCAAGAACTCTCCAAAGTCGCCGCGCGCCGCCATCGCCGCCTTGACGGGCCCAGGATTGGACTCGACGAACATCAAGTCGTGCACCGGCACGAGCTTCGAATGAAGCCGACGCGCACCCGCGAAATCTCCGGACTGTGAGGCGCGCGTTGCATCCGACACCGCGCGCGGCAACAGGTTCGACGTCACGCTAATCACGCCGCGGGCGCCTACCGCCGCCATGGGCAAAGTAAGCGCGTCATCGCCGCACAGCACGCTGAGCCGCGAACCTAGTCGCCTGCAAATTTCCTGTGCACGGAGCACATTTCCCGTCGCTTCCTTTACGGCTGCGACATTCGACGAAGCCTCACTGATGCGCGACAGCGTGTCTACGCCAATGTCGGACCCTGTACGGCCAGGCACATTGTAAACGATCACCTGCAAGCCTGTGGCTGCAGCCACTTGAGTGTAATGCGCAAGCATCCCCTCGGGGGTGGGCTTGTTGTAATAAGGAGCCACCACCATCACCGCATCAGCGCCCGCGCGTTCGGCTTGGCGCGCCAGCAACACCGCGGTGGCGGTCGCATTCGACCCAGCTCCTGCGACCACTTGCACGCGGCCCGCCGCCACGCGCACAGCACGCGCAATGAGCTCACCTTGCTCCAATTCGCTGAGTGCGGGGCTTTCTCCCGTGGTGCCACATGGGACAATGCCTTCGACGCCGCCCGCGATCTGCGCTTCCACAAGATGTTCCCATGCGCCAAGGTCGATGTCTCCGTTCGCCAAAAACGGGGTCACAAGCGCGGTGTAGGTACCTAGAAATTTGAGTGCAGTTTTCATGCTTTCAGTCTCCCTGAATGTTTACAAATCCAGGTCCACCCGCCTTGTGGCAAGTGCTGCATGCGCCACCCGAGCCTCCGAGCCGCGCCTTCATAACCTGCGTTTGGGTCCCTTTTCGGATGGCCACATAGGCGGGCTTCCAGCTGGTGGTTCCTTTTAACAACCAGAAGAACCCACTTTCGTCGGAGTTTGTTTTGAGTCGATTCGTGCCTGACTCATCGACGACCCAGATCTCCGCATCTTGCAGCGGAGTGTCGCCGACGGGCGTTGTGCTCACATAGCCTGCAAAGAGAAACTCTTTGTCTTTCGCATCTCCCAGCGGCGCGTGACAGCCTAGGCACTCGGTCGCACGCGACCCATCGTCGAGGGGTTTTTTCCCTTTGCGCTCATGGACTCTACGGGCCCCGTCGTTCTCCGCGATGGGTGCACTTTGGTAGGTTGTGCCCGTTGGAAAAGCACTTGGAATCACCGCAACCGCAGCATCGGGCAATGTGCTGGTGGCGTCAGGTCGCGGTGCAACAACGACGGCGGCATCGCCGGGCATCGCCAAAGGCGCCTGGCTGTCTCGCAGCGGCGTCGATGGGATGCCGGTCGGTCCGGCATCCCAGGGCACCTTGAACGACAGTGCACCTGGGTCGGCACCGCTGCAGGCTGCAGCCACGACTGTCCCCAGGACCACGGACAAAGCTAGACTTCGATGCATGGCGTGAAGGCTACCTGAACTGTCCTCTGAATGCTGCGTTTCGGTCATCATTGCGTTTTTTTCGCTCACTACGCGGCCACTGCTCGGAGTCTGGCGTATACTTTGGCCATGATCCCGGCTGAGTCCGAGCAGCTACGTATGCTTGGTCGCTATGCGATCCACGATGCCATCGCATCGGGGGGCATGGCGACGGTTCACTTGGCGCGTCTTGAGGGAGCAGCGGGATTCGCACGCACGGTCGCCATCAAGCGGCTGCACGCGCAGTTTGCGAGTTCCAAAGAATTTGTCGACATGTTCGTCGATGAGGCTCGACTGGCTGCGCGCATTCGGCACCCCAATGTGGTTCCGACGCTCGATGTTGTCAGCACCAACGACGAGCTTTTTTTGGTGATGGAATACATCGCGGGCGAATCCCTCTCTCGCATTGCGCGGCGCATGCGTGAGCGAAACCAGCGCATTCCTTACCGCATCCTCACGGGCATTATGTCGGGCGCGTTGCATGGCTTGCACGCGGCCCATGAGGCGAAAGATGAACGCGGCGCACCGCTGGGTATCGTCCATCGCGACATCTCTCCACACAATATTTTGCTGGGCTCCGACGGCGTTCCCCGTGTGCTCGATTTCGGTGTTGCCAAAGCGGCAGGGCGCTTGCAGGACACGCGTCAGGGGCAGCTTAAAGGCAAGCTCTCGTACATGCCGCCCGAGCAGTTGTGCGGCGGGGATGTGTCGCGACAATCGGACATTTACTCGGCTGGTGTTGTGCTTTGGGAGCTCATTGCGGGCATGAAGTTGTTCTATGGCGAGAACGAGGGAGCCATTGTCGCGGCCGTTCTTAAAGGCAACGTTCCACCTCCAAGTCAATGCGTCACCAGCGAGCAAGAAGGGCCTGCAACCACCGGAGAGCTGGCCTCGAGATTGGACGCATGCGTGCTTCGAGCACTGCATACTGATCCGAAGATGCGATACGCTTCGGCGCGCGAATTTGCTGTTGCATTGGAAAATTGCATCATGCCTGCCACGAACACTCAGCTGGGTGAGTGGGTTGAAACAGTGGTCGGCGAAGTGCTCGCAGAGCGTGCTCTCCGCGTCGCGCAAATTGAGCGCGCGGCAGCCGATGGCAGTGAGCTTGCCGCCGCCGGCCATTCCAGCGAGATGGCGATGCGTACGCTCGACGATCCATCCCGAGGCAGCGGCATTCATGCGCGTATGGGCTCGAAGCCTGGAGGCACGGGTTCTGGCGGTTCGTCGCCATCGGGACGCATGCAAATGCCGCCACCTCCGCGTGGAGGCACCAGTCCAGGGAGCAACAGTGCGAGCTTGGGCTCCTCCATCGTATCATTTCCTCCCGAAGCCCCGCGTCGAGGGGTGGGCTATGCAATCATCCCGGCACTGCTGTGCCTGGCGGCGGCGGCGGGGTGGCGATTGATGCCTCATGCGCCGCGGGATGAGGTCGCTCCTGCAACCACGCCGGCGCGTCCGGATCCGTTGCCTCTGCCGCCCCCGGTCCTTCCTGTCGCGCCCATTGCTCCCGAATTGCCCACCAGTGCGGCCGCAGGAACGACCTCAACCACATCACCTACGGTGGCCGTGAGGCCGACCAAAAAGCCTGTCGTTGCACCGCAAAAATGCGTGCGTGGGATGGCGTGCTACAAAGCGCCTCTGCTGCCAGTCACGCCCGCTACCGTGAATTGCAATCCCGCGTTTCGCATGGTGGATGGCGTAAAACGTTGGAAGCCCGAGTGTATGCAGTAAGCTGCAACACGAACCCCATGACTGTTCGCCGTTCGCCCTTCCAGTTTTTGATCGTGTCCTTGATCGTTTGTCAGGGCGCTTTTGCGGCGGGTCCGCGCCCTGTTCGGCCCGTTCGCTCGGACGCCTCGGCGTGCCTCAAATCTTCCGAGACGGCACAATCACTGGAGAATACTGGCAAACTTTTGGAAGCCTCGGCGTCCTTTGCCGAGTGTGCGCAAGCTCAATGCCCAGGAGTGGTGGTGGCCGACTGTTCGAGCGCCTTAGAGCGGCTAAAGGCACGCATCCCCAGCTTGTCGCTTCGCGTGCAAGATACCGCACAGCAAGATATTTTGGGCGCCAAAGTGTTGCTTGATGGATCGTTCGTATCGGGCGCGCTGAAGGGGGCACTGATCCCGCTCAACCCAGGCAAGCACTCACTCAAGATCACGGCCGAGGGTTTTGCCGTCGACACTCGAGACGTGCTTGTGACCACCGGAGAGCAGGCGCGCGTGATCGCCGTAGTGCTCAAGAGAACGGGCGAAGAGGGCTCAAGCTCCACTGGAGGACCAGGTGCAGGGCCTTGGATTGTGATGGGCATTGGTGGCGCCGCGCTAGGTGTGGGTGCGGTGCTTTACGCGACGGCGCCAGCTTTGCCAGCCGGATGTTCGGGGGGGAGCGTATTTGGTGGCGCTGGCAGCTGCGTCAAAGCGGCGGACGGGGTTGCCGCGCAAAAGCACGACAACGCGGTAACTTTCGGCCTGCAATGGATGGCGGGCGGCGCACTGGTCGCAGGCGGCGGGCTCGTCTGGTATCTGGTTGCACCGAAAGGTGATGCGACCTCCACCTCTTGGCGAATCTCGCCCGCCATTCCAAGCACCGATGGCTTCGGCGGACTTCGTGCGACGGGGCATTTTTGAGCGACGCATGACTCCAGCAGAACTCAAAAAAGAACTCAGCACACGAGGCTTCCTCGTGTATCGAACTCTGCCCGATGGCGTGGCGCTCGCAGAATATCAACGTGCAAATTTGTTGGTCGATGCAGGGATTCGCATCTGTACTTTGCCCACATTCGGCGTTCTTATTCGCTTTCGCGTGGAACAGCACGCCTACCCAGGTGAAAGCGATGCACAGCTCTACGCAAGAGCCCGCGAATTGGCTCAAAGAAGCGGTCTCCCAAATCTCACGGAGGTGCGTGCAGAATGCATCCCTCAGACAAGCCCATCGGATCCAAGCCGCGTGATGGATGTCTTTTACGAGGTGAATTTTATGTTGGCCGCGAATGATTTGGAGGAAGCCATTGCACAGGCTTCGCTCTCCGCCAAAGCGCTTCGCAGCCTGGGCAGCTGAACCTCGTTGCATGATGACCGACTAGGGATTGTGCCCTAGCGGCGAGAGCACCTTCGGTGGTATCTCTGTCGGCCTCATGTTGCCCATTTTCAAAAGCAAAGGCGCTCAGAACACCATCTACGGCGCCCTGATTCTCGTGATGAGTGCGGGTTTGGTTGTGACCATGGCGCCCGGAGGAAACGGCGGCGCCAAAGCGTCGTTGTCCACCGAGTGTGTTGCCCGTGTGTATGGCTCATGCATCACGCCACGCGCGCAGAAAGTAGGCATGCGGTTTACACGCATGGCGCAGCAAGGCGAAAACATGGGCGGCATGGGAGACCAGGTTCGCAAAGCGGTGGTCGATGGTCTTGTCGAGCGCGAGTTGTTGGTTCGCGAAGCGCAACGTCTTGGCCTGTCCACCACGGAAGAAGAGTTGCAGAGCTGGTACGCGCGCGGACTGATTCACTTTAGCCCACCCGCCGAAGCAGGAGGCCAGGAGAGCAGCATGATCGCGCCTCCTCCGCTCGTGATGCAGAACTTCAACAACGCCAAAACCAAAGAGTTCGATCCAAAAGCATTCAAGCGTTTTGCCGATGCGATGATGGGCTCGATGGATGGGTTCAACGAGTGGCAAACACGCGAACTTTTGGCCGCCAAAGTACGTGACTCCGTGCAAGCGCCGGTGCGCATTTCGGACGACGAAGCGTGGGATGGGTATGCGCGCGAGAAGTCTACGGCCACGCTGTCCTATGTCCGTATTAAGGACAGCTTTGTCGCACAGCACATGGTGCAGGTGTCCGCTTCCGAAGTCAGCTCGTTCCTTAAAGAGCATGGCGCCGAAGTCGATTCCGCCGCAAAAAAGCAAGAGGAGGACAACACGCCTAAGGCAGAGCGCATTCGTCACATTCTGATCGCCGTCACGCCAGAGTCCAGTGCTGAAGAGCGCGGCAAAGCCAAGCAGCTGCTGGCCGAGGCATGGGCGCGTCTAAAGAGCGGCGAGACCTTCGCCAGCGTCGCTCGTTCGATGAGTCAGGATCCTGGCTCCGGCAAAAAAGGCGGCTGGTACACCACCGCTGACTTGGAGCAATTCGTTGCCGAATTTAAGGAAGCCGCCAAAGCCCTCAAGGCAGGCGAGCGCACCAATGGCGCTGTGGAGACTCAATTCGGATGGCATATTTTGGAGCGCGACGACGAATCCAAAAAGGATGCACTCCTCAAGCAATCGCGCACCGACATTGCGGCGGCGATTCTGCGAGATAAGAAGGCCAGTGAGGCCTCCACCGTCCTCGCAGCCCAGATTGAAGCGGGTTGGAAGTCGGGCTCCGCGCCCATCGACTTGGTTATCAAAAGTTCGCTGAAGCCTTATGCAAAGAAGTCTGCCAAACCCGCCGTTGTGGCAATCAAAGCACGCATCCTTTCTGCAGAAGAGAGCAAGGCGGCCGCTGACGCGAACAAGAAGGCAAACGCGGCTGAGAAATACGTAGACATCACCGAGGATGCCGATCGTCCAGAGCTGCTGTCCACCACCGTATACCGCGCAAGTGGGAGTGGTCTTCAAGGCCTTGCTGGAGCGGATGAGGGCGCCCTTGTAGGCTTCGCATTCGCAGCCAAAGATGGCGAGGCCTATGCGGCTCCGATCAAAGCCAAAGAGGGGCGCTACATCGTTCGCGTCAAAGAACATGTGGCCGCAAAGCGCGCCGACTTCGACGCAGGCAAAGACACGTTTGTCCAGGCCTTGGTCTCGAAGAAGCGCGCCGAAGCTTTGTCGCTTTATGTGAAGGACCTGCGTGAGCGCGGCAAGGCGGACATCCGCGTGGACGAAAAGTTCATCAAGTCGCCTGCTAAAAAAACGGGTTACTCGCCCGCGGCCGACACGGACGAATGAGCTTGCTCATCACGCGACCGGATGGTGCACGGTTGCTCGTGCGCCGTTCGGATCGATGTAGAGCGCATGTAGCCGTGTACGCTCGCGGAGGCTCCCGTTTCGAGACGCCGCAAAACCAAGGACTCACCCATTTTCTGGAGCATATGTTGTTTCGTGGATGTGCGGCTTACGCGGGGCCTCATGATGTTGCGTTGGCCTTCGAGCGTCTGGGCGCCAGTTTTGAGGGTGCCACCATGGTGGATGCCACCATGCTCACACTCGACTGCCCAAGCGAAAACATGGCCGCTGTAGTGGATGTGCTCTGCAACGTTCTTCAAGCGCCCCACTTTGGTGGTATTGATGTAGAGCGCGGGATCGTGCTTGAGGAATTGCTCGAAGACGTGAACGAACACGGGCAATCGATCAATGCTGACGATGTGCTGCGTGCACATGTGTTCGGGCAGCACGCACTTGGGCTGCCTATTGCAGGCACAGCGGCGGCCGTCGAATCGTTTACAGAATCCGAGGTGCGTGCAGTCTACCCGCAAACATTTGCGCGCCCTGCGGCCATGGTCTCCATCTCCGGGTCTTCGTCCGAAGAAACACTTTTGACCCTCGCGCATCGCGTCGCAGATGCGCTGCCGGAAGGCACACCGCTGCAAACTGAACGCTGGAACGGAAGTCCACCAGGCGGCTTTGCAGATGTCGACACTGACGACAGTCAGTGTGAGTTGCGCTTGGGTTTTCTCACGCCCGGAGCCTCCCATGCCGACCGCGAGGCCTTCGAGCTTTTGGTCCGTCTTATTGATGACGGCATGTCAACCCGACTCTACGCTCGCGTCTGCAACGAGCTCGGGCTCTGCTACGACACGCATGCTTCTCACGACTTGCACGAAGACGTGGGCCTCTTTGCTTTCACGGGACAAATCGCGCCTGAGCGCGCGCACGACTTGGTGCGCGAATGGAGCCAGATCGTGGCAGAGCTCGCAGCTGGCAACATCACCGCGGAAGAGCTCAACGGCGCCAAAGCGCGCACGCGTTGGGACGCCGAAGCGCTCCTTGAGTCTCCGTCTTCAATGCTCGAACACGAGGCACTCGAAGCACTGTGGGGCACGCCTGTCGACATGCTCGCGTGGGCCGCGCGGGTCGAGGCGCTGACGCTCAGCGATTTGCAGCGCGTGGCGCGCGATGTGTTTGTGGCTGGTTCGGCGAGTCTTGTTTGCGTGGGACCCATCACCCAGAAGCGTCGCGAAAAACTGCTTGTTGCTGCGGCTCCTTGGGTCTGAGTTCACAACACGACGGGAGGGGCGCCTGACGGCGCGGGAGGGACGGGCGGGAGCTCTCTCATCGGGCGTGCAGATCGGCGCTTGGCGGCGCGAGGTGCCCTCGTCCGTCAGCACGCGACTCGGCCTCCGGACGGGCGAATTCCGATAGGAAGGCCGGGGGCAAGCCGGCCTTCCTCGGAACTTCGCGGGTGGCCCGTGCGTCTTGAGTCGGCCTCAGACATGCGTGCCGACAGACGAGGCCACATCGCGCCTTCGATAGCGCCTTTGCTGCTCGCGCCTTCGTCGCTTGCAATGGAGAAGGGAGAGAGAACACGAGGCATGACCACTCACTTTCGTGAGTGGTCATGCCTCGTGTTCGTGCGTCAGATTTTGGATTTTTGGTGCACGTTACACGTGATGTCTATCTTGCGATTCTACGTGGTTTTGGCTCTCCAGCCGTTTGCTGCGAGATACACGCAAAGAACGAGGGTGCAGGCGATGCCTCCTTCTAGGCCGTAGTCGCCTCCAGACCACCAGGCGTCGACTGGGAGCGATTCTAGGACAGCTCCGCTCCCCGCTCGGTTTCCGCTCACCGCGAGGCCTAGCACCCGATCCATGGTCCAATTCCAGCCAGCGTGCCAAAGTACTGCTGCGAGCAAATAGCGGCCTGCGGAGCCTCGCGGCGCATACACCATGCCCAATGCCACGCCCGCGAGCACCGTGTTGAGCAAGGCCCAAAACCCCACATGTGGATTGCCTGCGTGCACAAGACCAAAGGCCAAGGCCTGACAACCGATGGCCACATTCCAGGGCAACACACGCAAGAGCAAGCCGCCAAGTGCGACGCGAAACACGAGCTCTTCCGACAGCGCCGCAAAGCAATGGTTGGCGAGCGTCCATCGCTCACCAATAGCGGGCGCATCGCCGAAGCCAGGGCTCACCACCAGGCCCCCTGCTCCCCATGCTACGGCAAACACAGCAAGAAGCGCGAAGGGCCCCATGCTGCCCCACGTCAGATCGCTCAACCGTGGGCGGCTACAGAGCTCGCTCGCCTTGGTGCCACTCGCCCACATGCCAAGCGCACAGAACGGAATCAGAAAGACGAAGCGCGCCGCGATGGCGTTGCTCAATGAAGATGCAGTATGCAAATGAATCAAACGGCTTGCAAAAAAGAAGGCAAAGCCATTGGCCACAAAAAGCACGAAGGTCGTGAGCAAAATTTGAAGAATCCTGCGCGAGTCCTGCTCTTCTTGATTGGGGTTCATCATCAACACATCGTCACGGTCCGCCACGGGACCGGCCTCACTATTTGCTCGCCTATGCCTTTGCGATTGCGCTGCAAAGCGCATCGGTAAACTGCGCGGTGGTGGCGGTCCCGCCCAAGTCTCCGGTGCGTACCGTCGAGGTGCGGTAGTGCTCGACCAGTGCACGATCGATGGTGTTGGCCGCACCGTTCTCACCCAAGTGCCGCAGCATCATGACTGCCGACTGAATCAGCGCCGTAGGGTTCGCAAGACCCTTGCCTGCGATGTCGGGCGCGGTGCCGTGAACGGCCTCAAACACTGCATATTCCTTGCCGATATTGGCTCCAGGCACGATGCCCAAGCCACCGACCAAA
>JAYWGD010000045.1:0-3132 GCA_043778435.1 Myxococcales bacterium
CAGGTTCGCGTTGCGCGTACGGCCGAGCTTCTCGTGCATGCGGCCAACAGTGCCGCCACGTGGCGCGGCCTTGGATTGTACGATGCGGTGCGCCCTGGCCTTGCGATGTACGGCGCGCCGTCGCCCGTGGGGGCAAGGCTGCTGGGCGATACGCAATTGCGCCCCGTGTTGCGTTTACGCACGGAGATCGTGGACCTTCGCGATGTGCCGGCAGGAGCTGCAGTGGGCTATGGCGGCGTGGGCAAAGTCTCGCGCGCCTCGCGTGTTGCCACGGTGCCCATCGGTTATGCCGATGGCTATGTTCGAGCTCACACGCATGCAGGATACATGCTGATACGCGGCGTGCGCGCGCCTGTGCTCGGCGTTGTGTCAATGGATATGTGCATGCTGGACGTGACCGAGGTGCCAGGCGTGAGCATTGCCGATGAAGTGGTCGTGCTCGGCACGCAGTCCGGAGCCACTGGCACCCAGAGCATTTCTATGAGTGAATTTGCTTGCAGTGCGGGGCAGATCCCTTGGGAGGTAATGACCACGCTCTCTCGTCGTGTTCCGAGATTTTATCGAGAAGAATAACCATGATCTCTGCACCCATCTTGTTTTTTACCCCAGCCTACGAACACATGCGCTCTGCACTTATTGAGCGCACCTCGGGCGTGCCGGGCGAGCTTGAGATCAAACACTTCCCCGACGGGGAGCGCTATGCGCGGGTTCATACTCCGGTGTCGGCACAGGATGTCTGGCTGGTCGGCGGCACAGTGTCTGATGCCGACACACTGTTGCTTTACGATGTGGCGAGCACGCTGGTCAAAGCGGGTGTGCGCTCACTGACGCTTGTATTGCCGTACTTTGGATATTCTACGATGGAGCGCGCGGTGCACGCTGGCGAGGTCGTGACGGCGAAGACACGAGCGCGCTTGATCTCGAGCATCCCAGCGGGCGACATCCCCAATCGCGTGGTGCTTTTGGATACGCACACCGAGGGCCTGCAGCATTACTTTGAGGGAAGCGTGGTGCCTGTGCACGCGACGGCAAGTGAGGCCATTGTGGCGCTGGTCGACGGCTTCGTGCCGTCTCGCGAACACCTTGTACTTGCATGCACCGACGCTGGACGCGCCAAGTGGGTCGAGGCGTTGGCGAATCGCATGGGCGTCGGCGCATCCTTCGTGTTCAAAAAGCGAATCGATGGTGAGCGCACTGAGGTCCGCGCGGTGGATGCCCAAGTGCGCGGCAAAGACGTGGTCATTTACGACGACATGATTCGCACCGGCAGCTCGTTGATTGGCGCGGCCCAGGCCTACAAGGCGGCAGGCGCACGTGCCATTTGGGCGGTGACCACGCATGCTGTTTTGCCAGCAGAATCCCTTGTCAAAATTCAAAACTCGGGCTTGTTTCAGGCGTTGGGGGCCACCGACAGTCACCCGCGCGCAGTCCTGCTCGCAGGAGACTTTCTCCGCGTCGTCTCTTGTGCCAGCGCCCTCGTCGATGGCTTGTAAAACGCGCCCGAAGCGCAGGAGCCAACGAAACCTCGGCGGCCGATATCAGCGCAAGGAGAATGCGCTCTACGGGCAGTCGGGTAGGGCTGCGAGATACACGTCGGCTGCACATTGTCCGAACGACTTGACGCAGCCACCCGGCCCAATGGTCAGGGCTTCACCTGTGCACTTTGCACGTATCCAATCGGCGATGTCGTCCGACAGTTCCCACGCGGCAATGAAAGCGTCGGAGATCGCCACCGCGTCGTCGTAGGTGGTGGTGGACTTCAAGCACGCGGGCACAGTGGTGCAGGTGTTGCAGTACGCAGATGCAAGCTTGGCCCCGGCTTCGCTCATCCCGATGCGCGCGTAGGCTTCGTATCGGCATGTGGAGCGATCGGCGCCGCGGCACGTGGTGTTCACGCAGGCCGTGTCGGCCACCTCAAACGCGCGCGCGTTGGTCGCCGCCTGTTTTGCGCACCACGCGTCAAAGTTGGCGCCGCATTGCACTTCTCCATCGCAGCGCTGCATCTTTGCGCGCTGCGCCGCGCACCATGCTTGTGCACCACTTATCCCGGAATCAGGGGTTGCGTCGGGTGTAATCGTGGAGGCCTCTGCGATCGTGGAGGCCTCTTGCGCGTGTGCTGAAGCATCCGAATCGTGGCTTGTAGCGCGCGCATCGTTCGCTGCGCCTCCATCTTCGGTGCCATCGACGTTGCTGCGCGCGTCCGCAAGCACAGAAGACGGAGGCAATACGCGAACACTTTGGCTGCACGCGACGAACAGCACGAGGGCACATACGGCGGTGGAAAATGCTCGCATCGGTGGGGCTTTCAGTATCGCGAAAAAAACCTCAGGGAGAGGGAAGCAACGAGTGCATCACGAGTGGGGACTCTACCGTGGCCCCGGCGAAGGTCACGTAAAGGAGACCGTCGGTGCGCACCACTTCGATTGACATCTTGCGGTCCAACTTGGCCTCAAGTGCGTCCAACAGCGCCGTCTCCACGCGCCACGTCTCGATGGTCTCAAGCTTGTGCACGACGCGTGACGCCATCTCTTTGCGTAGCAAGTTCAGATCCGCAAACGTGTATAGTGCAACTTTCCGCGCAGCCTTGGTTGCCTTGTGCAGGCGCTCCGCCGAAGGCGAGCCCACATCGATCCACGAGAGCAACAGCCCGGTCGGATCAGTCACAGAGACTGGCGGCAAATCGGTGTCGGAGAGCCCGCCTTTGCTGAACGCAATTCCCTCTTCGTAGCTGAGCGCATACGCCAGCACCCGCGTGAACATGTAGCGGACCGACTCGGATGGGTGACGCGCGACGCGCAACTCCAAGGATTCGTACACCCTGCGATCGACGTCCGACAGGGTGA
This sequence comes from Myxococcales bacterium, assembly GCA_043778435.1. Taxonomy (GTDB): domain Bacteria; phylum Myxococcota_A; class Polyangia; order Polyangiales; family Polyangiaceae; genus JAAFHJ01. The sequence goes on from JAYWGD010000045.1 coordinate 2,844, forward strand.
GCGTGAGATGATGCATGGTTGCGGAGAGCGCCATGCCACAAGCTCATAACCTACGACGAGGTTGTCGTGGACGAGATTGCCCGTTTCCCGATGAATGAGCTGGAGTTGGCCGTTTTGTATGTGGGGGGCGGCCACGACGCAGACGCTGCCTGGCAAGTAGCGCCGGCATCAAGAACGCCCCGAGTGACCTCGAAATGTGCCAAGAGTGGGCCCATGTCGGTATTGGATTTGCTTGGCCACCATGTGTTGTTGCCTGTGGTGCGTTTCGGTTCGCCAGGCGCGTTTCTCG
>JAYWGD010000046.1:0-9333 GCA_043778435.1 Myxococcales bacterium
CCAGTCTACGGGTTTGCCATCCACGCGAAGCGCCGCGCGCATCTCCCGCTCGCTCACTTCATGGTTGATGCGCAGATAGATAGATCCTTTGGGGATGCAAGTGCTGAGCGCCGAGGTTTGGCCGTCGCAGCTGGCACTGAGTCTGAGTGGCTCGTAGGTGTGAAAGCGTTCTTCAGCAGGCTCGCCAGTCGCAAGCGTCCCCTCGAGGCCGCGCATTTTTGCATCCACCTGCACAGCCACTCGGCTGCCGATCGGCAGCTTTTGGAGCGGCGTGATGAGCACGGCGCGGGTGTCTGAGAGCGCCTTCGGGTTGCGCTCTGCTCGCACTTTGACACGCTTTTTTCCAATCAACACGCTGCTGTGCGCTCCAGCGATGGCGACATCCACCGGCTGCGAGAACTGCAACAAGAACTTGGCGCCGGGCGTGAGCTCATGGTCGGATTCCCCGACGGCCGAGGCTCGCTGAAGACGCACGGGCGGCGTAGAAAATGCAAAGTTCGCGGCCGAGGGATTGGCCATGCTCTCGCCGGAGAACGACTTGAGCGAGGGCTTGAGCTCCACCAAATACTTCGTTGCATACTGCAGCCTTGGGCGCGCATCCAACACCGCCGTGCGGGTGCCCATCCAGCGCCATGCTCCGGCGACCACCGCGCCGCCTTCCGCACGCACGACCGCCACATCGGGCACGCTCTCGGTTGCCGCACCTAGTTCCGTCATGGCGCGATTAAAGGTAATGGCCACTTCGGTGGCGCGTGCCGCATCGTCTGTCTCATAGTCGCCTTGCGGCAGCTGGCCCGTGGGCGTCACGGCCACAACGGCAAAGTCTGCCCGTTGGGTCTTCGCCTCAAACTCGGGCACATCGAGCGTGCGGGCCACGGGCGCATCGGGCACCTGCGCGGCTTTCTGCATCGCACCTGCACATGCGAGGAGCAGGCCTCCGGTCACAGCAATGGCAAGGGCATGATTGAAACGTGCAGAGCTCATGCAGCGAGGTGTACCCGAGCTTTGTGCGTGGAACCAGAGGCCATGCTGCGACAACATTGTGCAAAAGTTGTGCAATCCATTCGCGGCAGTTTACTGAACATGCGAACAGCCGTACTATGAGACTGATACGATGCGAGAACTCCACAATCCGCCCAATCCCTTCGCGCATATGGGCGTGGACTACGAGCCCGGCGAACGCCCCAAAGCACAACTTGCGATCTACACAGACAACGCCAAGAACGTGGTGTCCAAGAACGACAGCGAGGACATCCCAGCCAGCTACAGCGTGAACCCCTACCAAGGCTGCTTGCACGCATGCGCCTATTGCTACGCCCGGCCGTACCACGAGTACTGGGGCTTTGGCGCAGGCACCGATTTCGAGCGCAAGTTGGTCGTCAAACCCGACGCTCCCGCGCGACTTCATGAGTACCTAAGAAAAAACGATTTACGAGACGAATACCTTCTCTTTAGCGGCGCCACCGATTGCTACCAACCGATTGAGGCCACGTACAAAATCACCCAAAGCTGTCTCAAAGTTTGCCTGGAGCACGACGTCCCCGTGGGCATCATCACCAAGAGCGCGCTCATCGAGCGTGACATCGATTTGCTCGCTGAGATTCACGCCCAATGCGGCTTGCATGTAACCATCAGCCTGCCTTTTTGGGATCGCGAACTTGCGCGTGTTCTTGAGCCCTATGCGGCGGTGCCCGAGCGGCGCGTACGCACCATCGAGCGATTGCGCGCGCGTGGCATTTCAGTAGGCATCAGCGTGGCTCCGTTCATTCCCGAGCTCAGCGAGTCCGGGCTTTTGCCCTTAATGCGCGCGGCCCACGACGCCGGCGCCATTGGCTACTTTTGGGGAATGCTGCATCTTGCGGGCAGTTCGTATTCGGTTTTCGAAGAGAGAATGCGCGAGTCATTTCCCTTGCGCGCTTCCAAGATCATGGCGCGCGTCAACGACATCCATCCAAGCGAGGGCTCGCACCGTCGGCCTGGTTCGCGCATGCGCGGTCAGGGCGTGTATGCAGATCTGGCCAAGCAGTTGGTGGAGCGCACAGCGCGGCAAGTCGGGCTGCCCAAGCATCGAGAAACACGGCCCGTCGCTGCAGCCCAAGTGGCAAGGCCAAGACCTGGTGGACAGGGGACGTTGTTCTAACGAATGGCTCCAACATCCAGAGCCCCACGTGGTACGTGAGCTTGGTGCGCCGAACCGTTTTTTTTCTGCTCGTTTTGTTCTGCATGTACGCTTGGGGATGCCCAAAGCATGTGCCTCGTGTGCCCACCGGACCCTCGCCTGACTACGAGCCCGCAGATGACCCGTATAGTACCCACGATGCTGGGCAGAGTGCACCATGAGCCCTGAATTGCACAAGCTCAGCGTTGTGTCCGTAGGCGCAAGTCAGGCAAATTTGCTTCTGGAATTGCTGGGCCAAGAGCACGGATGTTTTTGCCGCTATTGGTTTTTTGGCGGCGACAAGAACGCATGGTTCGAGCAGTGCTCCGCACGTGCAGAAGACAACGCCGCGCTTTTGCGTGCAGAATGCACAGAACTATCGCCAGGGCTCATCGCGCTTCAGAACGGCGTTGCGGTGGCATGGATGCGCCTCGCGCCGTTGGGCGCGATGTCCAAACTTACGAATCACGGCACCTACAAGCGTCTCGCGCTTGCGGGTGACGACACACTCGCCGTTGCATGTATTTACGTTCGCGAGAACGCGCGGAACACGGGCATTCTACACGCACTTGTCAAAGCCATCCCGAGCTTTGCCAAAGCCGCTTCGGCACGCGCGGTGCTTGCCTTCCCGGCCGTTCCTCCCTCGGCCGAAGGCACTCGCTTGCACGATGCTGCACTGATGATGGGTGCACACAGCACCTATCTATCCCACGGCTTCGAGCGCATCTCGGGTGACGACGCCTATCCCGTGCTGCGCTTGGACCTACACGCATGATCGACGGTGTCTACCTGGTCGACAAGCCGCAGGGGCTCAGCAGCCACGATGTGGTGGGGTGCGTGCGGCGCTTGCTTGGCCGCAGCGATGTGGGCCATGCCGGCACGTTGGACCCGATGGCTACGGGGCTGATGGTCGTGCTCGTGGGCGAAGCGACCAAGCTCAGCGCCTACCTCGCGGCCGACGACAAAGTTTATGCGGCGCGCGTGATACTCGGGAGCAGTACGGCGAGTCTGGATGCGGACAGTCCGCGCGATGAACTCTCGGCGCTTAGTGCCGCACTTCTTACCGAGTTCGCGGAGCCCTTCTGCGCGCACACAGCGCCCCTGCTCGTTGAGGCGCTGCAACAAGAGTCGGCCCGCGAGAGCCAAGTGCCACCGGTGATCAGCGCCATTCACATCGACGGCGTACGAGCCTACAAGCGCGCGCTTAAGGGAGAGCTTCCGGAAATGCCGCCGCGTGAGGTGCAGGTGCGTGCGGTGACTTATGCAGGGCACGGCATCGACGAGCAAGGCGACGCTTGGCTAGACGTGGAACTGCACGTGGGCAAAGGATACTACGTGCGCTCGTTCGCGCGCGATATGGCCGAGCGAGTGGGAACACTTGGGCATCGGAGCTCGCTTCGTAGGCTGCAGTCGGGCGTGTTTCGCATCGAACAAGCATGCACGCTGCAAGATACGGATACACTGAGGAATACATACATTTCTGTGACCGAAGCAGCGCTTCGCTGCATGCCCCATTGGCCACTGAGCGAGGAGGACGCGAGACTGGTTCGGAACGGCATCAAGCTCGCCATCGTGGCTCCGCTGACCAGCTCCCATGTGGCGGCAATCGACCCTACGGGCGAATTGGTGGCTGTGCTTGGCCCCAACAGCGACAGCACAAAACTGCGTATTTTGCGCGGATTTACTTTAGAGCGCTCAGCGCCTTGATACGCGCACGCGCTTGCTCTGCGCGCGGGTCTTTGGGGGCAAGCTCCAAGAACTTGACGTAGGATGCAATGGCCTCTTTGGCCCGTTTGGCGCGCGCCTGCGACCCTGCCAAGTAGTAGCGGGCATCGGCATCCATCGACGATGCCACCGTGGCTGATTCGAAACTCTGCAGCGCTCGGGTCTCGTCTTTGACGCCCAGATAACAGAGTCCCTTGTCCGTCAACGCGGCAGCGTTCTGCTTCATGGTGATCGGCGCGCTGAGCACGGCGATGCACTCCGCAAAAGCGCCAAGGCTACGAAGTGCAGCTCCTGCTCCGCGTTGGGCATCGGAGTCGACAGGCGCGCGCAGCGGCAAATCTTTGAGTTGGGCAATTGCCTCGCCCCTGTGCTTCGGCGCGCGCAACTGTGCATAATACAACCGGAACATCCCGGCTTCACGATCGCAGGCGAGCGCTGTGTCACGCGCCGCATTGGCACTCGCATCGTCAATCCCCGCAAGCGCCAATGCGTAGTTCTGACGAAGCGTGCATGCTGCACCGGGTTTCCCAATGGCTTGCTCCACGTATTTACGAGCGCCCGCGTGGTCTCCCACGTCAAGAGCATGCGCCGAAAGATTGGTGAGCGCTTCGGCATGGTAGGGCTGCAGCGTGATCACGCGCGCATACAACTGCTCAGCCACCTTCCAGTCGCCCAGATTTTCACGCGCGAGCGCGGCGTAGTAGAGCGCAGCCACATCGTCGGGGTTGGTTTTGATGCGCGCTTCGTAGAAGGCTTTGGCGTCTGCCCACTGGCCCTGCTGCACCAGCGATTCGCCCTGGTCGGTGGACTTTGTCGGCGCACTGGTGAGGGCCGCGGTGCTGTCATCCTCCGCACTCACGTTCTTTGCCGGTAAGCCGGCCGCGGGAGATTGCGGCGACATGGAAGGTGCACACGCGACGCAAAAAAGAAAAACGAGATGCAGGCGTTTCATAGGCGTTCCTTTTAACCGATTGCGATCATCAGACGCGTTCGAATTGCCGCGAGCTGTTCTTTCTCGATGGGGGTGCCAGAAGAGCCAAATACATAGAAGACGTCGATGGCCTTGGCGCCCTCCGTGTTGATCTTGGCGAGCTGGATGTCCAAGCCCAAGTCATAAAATCCAAGCGCCAATCGGTGCAGAAGCCCGGGCGTGTCTTCTGCCATCACTTCGACGCAGCAACGCCCGCCAGCCTCCAAACGGGTCCGCACCTCCGCAAGAATTGCGGGGCCTCGGCGCTGCCAAGAAGGAGGCGGCGCTACGGGAGGCAAATCCCTCTCTTGCATACAATTCAGCACTGCTTTCTCGAGCTTGCGCAACTGCAGTGGGCTTGCACCCTTGTGCCCGCGTCGCTTGCACCAGAACAGATCCAAGGCTCGAGGGATGGCTCTGTCCTCGTTGGGCGCCACATTGAGGCGCGCGCCAAGTATCTCCATATCAGAGCAGGCAAATGCGCCCGCCACGCGCGCCAGTGCGCCGCGCGCATCAGGCACCACCACCGCCACTTGTACGTATTCGCCCCCACCATCGCGGTTCGTCACACCAAAGCCCACGGATCCATCTGGTGTGCCATCAAGCAGTGCTTGATGCGCATCGCAAATCGGCACCAGACTCTCATGCACGTCACCACGCAACGTCTGCTCGGCTCGCTGAAAGAGCGTATCGAGCACGTGCAACTTCCAGCCATTGAGCGCGCCTGGCGAGGTGGTCTCCAAATCCACCACGGTGAGCAAATAGAGCTGAACGAGGGCTTCGCGATTGGGCACCACCTCAAACAAAGTGGCCAGCGTTTCGGGCGAGTCCAGATCGGCGCGGGTGGCAAGCTTGTAGAATGCAAGGTGTTGATCCACCAAGAGCACCACGCGTGCGGTTTCCTCTGGCGACAGTCCCAACCGAGCCGCGATGGCAGGCACCATTCGCGCGCCTACGGCCGCATGATTTCGCCTCGAGCCATCCTTATCCGGATAGCCTTTTCCCAAATCGTGAAGCAACACGGCCAGCGGCAAGACACGCTTGTTGTACCCCTCTTGTGCCAAGCGCGCCGCGAGTTCAAACCCCGTTCCCTGTTCACCGCGCGGTAAGCCCGCAAGCATGCGCACGGCCGCGACGCTGTGCACATCCACCGTGTACACATGATAGATATCGTGATGCGCGCGGCCTCGCACCGGCTCAAATTCCGGCACCATGGCGAATAGAATTCCCGTTTCATCGAGATCGCCCATGAGCGCGCCCTCGGCAAGGAGCGCAAGCAAACGATCTCCCGCACCGGGCGCGGACCGAAGCGATTGCGCCCATTGCACCTCCGAAGAAGCCGACAGCAGCGCGTCGCGAAGTCGCCCGTGCAGTGACAGGCCGTGCTGCGTCGCAACCTCAAACGAAGCAAACGCCACCATAGGATCGCGATAAAGCGTGCCAGGTGATGCCAACGCGATCTTGCCCCCCGTGACAACCAAACGAGAGTCGCTTGTCGCGCTCGAGATGGCTGAGCCTTCACCAGTGTCTGAACAAGCATCCAAGACTTGTTCGCGCACACGTAGCACCACACGTGCATGCAAATAATACTGCTGCATCAATTGCTCTACGGCTGTCACATCCCCTGGTCGCCCCTTTGTCGCGACATCCTCTTGTGCATCAAACGACAAGCGATCGGAGCGTCGCCCCGCTCGTGCATGCAGAGCACAACGAAGTGATCGTAAAAATCGTGCGGCCCGCTCGAGTTGTGCGTGCCCGCCACGAGACAAAATGCGTGCATCCAGAAGCTCCGCGAATGCGTATTCTGCCGGGCATGCAAAGCGTGCACAAGCCGCCCAACTGAGAATATCGAGGTCGCGCAAGCCTCCAGGACTGGCGCGCAAATCAGGTTCGATCAGATACACGGTGGCGCCAAATCGCGCTGCACGTTGGGTGCACTCCTCACCCAATCGCTGCGCGAACAACGTGCAGCGCGCGGGAGCAAACAAAGTGGCGCGAGATTCTGCGATCAAGGGAGCCAGCAGTCCATCGTCGTGGTCCAAGAGACGCGCGTCCAACAGCGCCGTCGCCGCCGCAAGATCGGTGTGTGCGGCTTTGAGCCACTCGGCGGGAGTCACGGTCTGGCAGCCCCCGACAAGACTCTTGTCCAGTACCCCACGCAGCGCCAATGCCGCCCGTTCAGCGATTTCATCGTCATGCCGCGGGCAAAGCAAACGCAGGTCAATGTCGCTGCAGGGGCCCGCGGTTTTGCGACCATAACTGCCAACGGCAATCCAACTGCAAGGTGTCTCGAGCGGCAGAGCAACCCGAAGCAGTTCGTCGATGGAGTTTGCGTACTCGTGAGACTTTTTGGTCATCCCTCGAAGCCCAGGCTGCATCGCGCTCAGCGACGCCCGGGCCGCATGCACCCGCAGCTTGAAGGGCTCAATGTCCGAGCTGTTTTCAGGAAGCATAAAGAACACGATACGCCATCCCTCTTGCGCCTCGCCATAAGCCATGAAAAAGGAAACGATCGCCATGCGTTCAACTCGGTTTATTCAGCTATTTTTGGCTTTGATGTCGCTGGCTTCGACATCTTGTCACCCAGCGAAGTCCGAAGTCGTCGCGCTCAAGGACACGGGTGTCGTTGCATCGCCGCCGGCCGATGCAAACCTCGTCATGTCCACTCATTGGGCCGACGATGTACGAATGTATCACTGGGCGGCCGCACGAAAGTCGATCGAGGCATTGGCCCCTGAAGAACGACAACGCGGAGATGCACGTTACGCTCTGGCAGTTGCTTGTGACGAATTGCAAGACGGCGTATGTGCAGCGAATGCTTTGGATTCCCTCGAGGTCACACTCCCATTACTGACAGAGCGCATTACAGAACTTCGCGCACACGCACACCAACGCATGGGCGCGCATGAGGCAGAAGCAGAGGCTTGGTTGCGCGTGCAAACGCCCGAGCATCTTGCGCGAGCGGCCATCGCCTTAAGTCGAGCCAATGCGGACTCCAAAGCCTCTGTGCTTTCTGAACGTGCCATTGGCTCGGGTCGCCTCCCTGTCGATCTCGAAGCTCATTTACGTGCATTGCGCATGCATGCACATCATGACTTGTCGGGCGACCAGGATGCGCGCTGGATTTTCGTGAACGCCCCCGCCTCACCCTTCAATGCAGAAGCAAGCAAGCGCTTGATGGCCTCGAGCCGGGCCCCAACTCAGGACGAATGGATTCTTCGCGCCCACGCGTTGGTGCAAGCCCGCAGTTTGGATGCCGCCATCGTCGCGCTCGATCGCGCCGCGATCGTGAACAACCGCAAGAACTCACCGCTGACGCTTTGCCGCGAGCGGGGCCGAGCATTTGCTGCGACCGTTGGGCATGAGGTGGATGCGGTCGTGCAGTTCGAACGCTGTGCGAAGCTCGCCGCAAAAGACGACGGCGAAGATATGTATGCTGGAGCTCTGGCGCTCGCTGCCACTGAGCGCGAAGAGGAGGCGGCTTTGCTTTACAGTCACGCCGTGCGGCGTTCGCCTCATGCACCGTGGGCCCCCGAAGCGCTTTATCGGGCGGGCCGCGTAAGGCTGTTGTTTGGTCCGTGGCAACGCACCGAAAAAGACTTCTCGGATCTCGTTCGCAACTACCCTACCTCGACAGAAACACGCGAAGCCGATTTGGGACGGGGCCTTGCGTTTTTGGCCGGAAAGCAATGGCGCAAAGCCCGCGCCACGTTTGAGCGTTTGGGGTCCGACAACTACATGCCAGCACTGGCGATGCGCGCCAATGTACTTGCGGCAGATGCCGCTTGGGAAGACGGAGACCATGCGGGCGCGCTTGCTCTTTGGCGCCGCGTGGTCGCAGACGACGGCCTCTCGTGGGCAGGCTTGGTGGCCGCCGCGCGCCTTCGCGATCATGGCGACTCGGCAGGTGGGGCGCGTGCCGAGCTGAAAGCGATTGCGCGCCCGGAGTCCCTTGCTGCGCTCCCACCTCCAGTGGACTTGCTGCATGAGGCCGGGCTCGACGATGAGGCCGACGCCGCTCTGCGTCCACGAGAATCCTTGGTGGTGGCTTCTGCACGGGGCCAGGAAACGGAAGTGCTGTGCAACGCCTATGGCAAGCTAGGCCGGCCGACGCGCGCGCTCGAGCTGAGCGCGCGCGTGCCCGCGGCCATGCTCAAAGGCTGGCCGCGTCGCGAGAACGCTTGGGCGTGGGCTTGCACCTACCCCAGAGCTTATCCGCATCTTGTGGAGGATATCGCAAGCCGCGCCAAGATCCCCGCGGCGTGGATGTACGCCATTCTTCGCCAAGAGGGCGTCCTTCGTATGCGCAAGAAGGACCCCACCCGTGGACTGATGGGCGCAGAATCCGGTGGTGGCCGAAGTCCTTCAACGCAGTTAGATGAGGGAGCAAAATTGCTCGCAGAATTGCTGCGCACACACAAGAGTGTCGCCGAAGCGACCACCGCGTTTCACTCCGGCACACCCGCGGCCCACCGCTGGA
>JAYWGD010000047.1:0-9307 GCA_043778435.1 Myxococcales bacterium
ACCAACGAGCTGATGGAAATCGTCAGCGGCGCAGAGGCCCTCAAAGACGCTTAGGTGTATTTCGCACTTGTTGTAGAGTGCAACGAATAAGCCCAAGGATCCGAAAGGATCCTGGGGCTTTGTCTCAGTAGCCGAACAATTTTCCGGTTGTATCTTGGCAATCAACGATCTGCTGCTCGCCGCGCTTGTCAAAACAGGCGCCCACGGCTCGCGCAACGTCTGGTTGTAGGGCGGAGAGGGGATACTTGCAGCGAGCCAGATGGTTTGGCAGCTTCGAGCTGCATTGCTGTGCAAACGTAATGTCGTTCGTTGTCGGCACCAGAATATCGGCGATTTTGCACTTGTTGGGGTCACCACAGTTCTGCATGAGGCAGTAGAAAAGGGAGCCGCATGCTCACTCCGATAGGAGCGCGTCTTGCATCCATAGCCTACCTCGCGGCAGGTGAGGCGAGCGCTCGCGTCGGCGCAGCGCACTAGAGACTGGTCAAACACTTGGCAAAATGCGGCGTCGTTGGGATAGTTCGTCAACAAGCTGGGGTCGATGAGTATTCTCGCGATGTCTCCGTCGGTGGCGACAACGGCGCCCGCATCGGGCTTTGTTGCGCTCGTTCCCAAGTCCTGCGTCGCAGTGCATGCGGCGGCTGCGAGTGCGCCGACAAGCAGAACGATCAGCGTTTTATATGGGTGGAAGAGCTTTGCGTGGTTCACACCCTTGCTGTTGTAGCCGGGGATTCGAATCCGTCACGTGTGCGCGGCGAATTTTTAGAATTTCCGAATCTGCCTCCACCTCAGGCTTACGAAATGTCCTCTGTAACTCCAATTCGTGATACAAAATGGAGTTATTTGCTCCAGATTGGCTCAGGTTCCGGAGTCCGCGAGCTTTTTTCTGTTCGGGCCGCGTGGCACCGGCAAGTCCAGCTGGGTGCGCGCGCAGATGCCACACGCCAGCTACGTCGACTTGCTCGAGGACGACACCTACCGGAGGCTGCTCACGCGCCCCGGCTCGCTCAGCGACCACTTCGGCCCTGGGCGCGCGCAAGGGACGGTGATTATCGACGAGGTCCAGAAGGTGCCGGCCCTGCTGGACGAAGTGCACCGGCTTATCGAGCTCCGGGGCATCCAGTTCGCGCTTACCGGCTCCAGTGCACGTACCTTGCGCCGCGAGGGGGTCAACCTGTTGGCGGGCCGCGCCCTCACGCGATCCATGTATCCGCTGACGGCTGCCGAGCTAGGCGCGGACTTCAACTTGGACAAAGCGCTCACGACCGGGATGTTGCCGCTGGCGGTCACGTCCAAGGACCCAAAGGCTTTCTTGTCCTCGTACGTGCGCACCTATCTCAAGGAAGAGGTGGAGCAGGAAGGACTTACGCGCCGTATCGACAGCTTCGCGCGGTTCTTGGAGACCGCCAGTTTCTCGCAAGCATCCATTCTCTCCGTAAGCCAGGTGGCGACCGACGCGCAGGTGCATCGCAAAGTGGTGGAGGACTACTTCTCTATTTTGCGTGACCTTTTGCTGTCCTACGAGCTTCCGGTCTTTAGCCGCCGCGCCAAACGCGAGCTGCTCACCAAGCGAAAGTTTTACTTCTTCGACACGGGGCTCTTTCAAACGCTGCGCCCTAAAGGGCCTCTCGACAGTGCGGCCGAGCTTGCAGGACCGGCCTTTGAGACGCTGTGTGTGCAGGAGCTCATGGCGCTCAACCATGACCTCGGCAAAGACTATGCGTTCTCACACTGGCGCACGCGACGTCACGAGGAGGTGGACTTGGTGCTCTATGGCGAGCACGGCTTTAAGGCCTTCGAGTTCAAGTCCGGGGCGCGCATGCGTGAGCAAGACTTTAAGCACCTGGCGTTGTTCGCTGAGGACTACCCCGAAGCGCAACGCGTACTTGTGTACGGAGGCACCGAAGCGCGCACGTACCAAGGCGTGAGCGTGGTGCCGGCTGAACACTTTTTTCGCGACGCGGCTGCGTGGTTGTGACGCCCAGCTGAGCCCTTCGCCTACCCAATCCACCACGGCTGCAGTGCGAGCTCTACGGCGTCGAAGGGCTCGAAGCGGCCGGTCTCGCTGCCCTCGGCGCCTTGGACCAAGCTGTAGTGCTCGCCCACCAAGCGGAACACCTCAAGGGTCTTGAGCTGCGGGTCTACCAGCCACAAGTGCGGCACGCCGGCGCGCGCGTAGTAGTGGGCTTTGCGAAGGCGATCGTGCGAGGCCGTGCTTGGGGAGAGAATCTCGCAGATCCAGTCGGGCGGCAGCACCATGTGCGTGTCGTCGGGGATGGCGGGCAGGCGCTCGGTGCGCCAGCCGGCAATGTCGGGGGCGAAGATGTTGCTGCTCATGCGTAGCTCGGGTTCGTGAGCAAATATCCAACCTCCTGGGCCGCCAATTCCTCGGCCGAGCGGACCCGTAAGATCGAAAATAATGTTCGTCGACGCGGTGAAATGCCGATTCGCTGGGCGCGACTGGGTGAACAACTCGCCGCCAACCAGCTCGCCGTTCACCCCTTCGGGCAAGTTCAGAATGTCCTGGTAGGTGGCGACGGGTTTTCTCAGGTGCATGGCAATCATAGCGTTCTCCTTTTGGCTGCAAGTTGCAACCGCGATGGAGCGTCTCGGCTGCTTGGCCCCGAAGGTTGCGCCACATGCACAACGCCGCGCCGCTATTCGTCGTCGGTGGCGATGGCGTTCTCGTCCACCCACTCGAGCCGTGCGTAGGGCATGGGTTCGTCACCGCGTGACATCGCAAATAGAACACCCAAGTTGGCGCGCACGGCCATCGGTAGCAGCGACAACGCGTTTGCGGTTCCTGCGCTTGCCGACGCGGTTCCTAGAGGCAAGCCTGTGAGCTTGCTCAGCAACGAGGCCTCCACACTTGGCAGCTCGACCATGGGCGCATCGCTTGGCAATGCCGCGCGCTTCTTGGCCTCGGCCAGGGCTTGGCGCATGCCGCCTAGCTCATCGACAAGGCCGCGCTCAAATGCTTGCTGGCCTGTCCACACGCGGCCTTGGCCCACGGCATCGACGGCTTCCTTGCTCATCTTGCGTCCCTCGGCGACGCGCGTGAGAAAGGTGTCGTAGAACTGCGCCACCTTGTGTTCGAGCTCTTTGCGTTCGTCGTCGCTGAAGCCGCGCGTCAGGCTCTCCGCGTCGGCGCGAGGCGTGGTCTTGGTGGTGTCGAAGTCGATGCCCATCTTTGCAAACAAGCCCGACAGATCGAACTTGCCATAAAAAATGCCAATCGATCCGGTGGTGCTCAGCGGCGTGGCGAAGATGCGATCTCCTGCCGCCGCGATGTAATAGCCGCCCGATGCCGCCATGCCGCCCATGGAGACGATCACAGGCTTTTTCTCGGCCAATTGTTTGATCTCGCGCCACATAATGTCGCTGGCCACGGTTGATCCGCCTGGGCTTTCGATGCGCAGCACCACCGCGCGAATCAGCGCATTCTTCCGCATCGCTTTGATGGATTCTGCAAGCGTGTAGGATCCCGCCAGCTTGGTTCCCAATCCGGGCACCGTGCTCGAACGACCATCGACAATGTCGCCATCGACGTACACGACGCCCACGCTGGGCTTAGGTCCAAATGTTTCGGGCTCTTCGTTGGCCGACGAGAAACGTGTATAGGGCAGGTTCTTGATGCCCGCCAATTCGGCTGCGCGCTTGTCGAGTTCGTCGTCGAATGCAACGCCATCGAGAAAGCCCGCGGCCTTGGCTTCGCTCGCCACAAAGGGGCCTTTGGCGACGGCGCTTCGCACATGATCGGGACTGAGCTTGCGCCCCTCGGCAACGGCGCGTGTCCACGTGGCATCAACCTCGCGAAGGTAGTCGACTGTATCGGCTTTGGACGTCTCACTGGGAGACGAGTTGGTAAACTGCTCGGGTGCACTCTTGTGAGCACCGATGCGCATGAACTCGGCTTTGACGCCAAGCTTCTCGAACATGCGTGCAAGATACACGTGCTGGGATCGCATGCCCGCGTAGCGAATGCCGCCCGCTGGATTGATGACCGTGCTGTTGGCGCTGGCACATACAAAGAGATCCATGCCGCCGCCATCTTCGAGCGAGCACATCACTTTCTTTCCGGATGCGCGAAGCAAACGAATGGCATCCGCGATCTCTTCTCCATGAGCAAAAGAGCTGGCAACAGGGGCACGCAGCTCCAGGCTCACCACGCGTACCTGCGAGTCGTCGGCAAGGTGCCAAAGATCACGCAGTAGCGCGACGTGCTTGCGCGTGCCAGGTGTGGCTTCGACGCGAATGGCCACCGCTCTCTCGCCCAGTGTCATCCCGCGTTTGTGAAAGTCACGCAGACTGACGGAGGCGTACGCGCCTGCGCCTTGTTCGCCAAAGCTGGCGCCTCCGCCGGCGCTGTTCTCGCCCATGTGAATGTCGAGGCCTGCAGTGGCGCGCCAAGCTCGGAGGCTTGCGTCCTCCCAGCCTGCGGTCTCAATGTCCCCCCGCAAACGTCCGATGCGAGGAATGCGCAGGCCAAGGGTGGCGCGTGGTCGCGTGTGAGCGAAGTCGTCCTCTGTTTTGAGTTCTAAACCGAGCTCGAAAACGCGCGTGCCCCATGGGCGAACGAGCGCACCCAACTGCCAAGAGCGTCCGCGCGTAGGAAACGCCGAGGCGCCCCAGCTTGCGCCGCCTGCGTCGCCCAAATAATGAGCGGCGCCAGCGAGCGACAAATAGCGATTGGGTCTGTAGATGCCTCCCAAGCTTGCATCGAACAATCGATTGGTGCTGCTGTTGGCAGCATAAGCCCACTGTAGCGAACCGCCCAAAAGAACGCGATCGCTTAGCTTTTTTCCAACACCCCACGTGAGCCATGCGTAGTTGTCACTGGCGCGCTCTGGCATCACCCACGACACATTCAGGCCCGTGCCCAAGCCCCACGGCAATCCTCCGTAGGCAAGCGCAATGTCGTGCCCGCCGTTGTGCCCCGATGCCATGTTGGCCATGCGGCCCGTCCATCGCAGTTCGAGTCCTGGCAGCGTGCCTAGGCCTGCGGGATTCAGCGTGATGGCCGCGCTGTTCTCATCGCCCGCAACGCTGGCGCCTGGCTCCACCCAGCGATCGAGTTTGCTCTGCGCCCTTGCATTGGAAGAGAGAAGAACTGCAGAGAACATGCACGCACGTTGGGCGGAGCGAGATAGATGCATGATTCAAGCTTTCGAAGGGAGGATGCCACGTGAGGAGAGTGCCAACGCAATGGCTGCACCTCGACGTTCGAGGTCCTCGTAGTCTTTCACAGGGAGAAAACGCGACTCGGCGCCGTCACGCGGTACACGCAAGTACGAGGTGTTTAGGCGAGCGGTGAGCTCTTGCACCAATCGCTCAAATTGCACGGCTTCTAGGCCCTCCACTTTTTTGCGAACCTCAAAGTAGGGCCATTCAAAGTTGGCTGCTGCCAAGGCGTCTGCGCGCAGCCAAAATGTATTTGTGTTGAAGACACGTACTTGGGCGGGGTCAAAACCCCGCGGCAAACGAAACTCCTCGAGCACGCTCATGCGGCCTGCGATACGCACGGGGATGCCTCCGCGGTCGCCGGGCTCTTTGTCGCAAACCTCCACCGCCACCGGTGCGCTCGCCAAGTCGGAGAGACCAAGCAGCATTGGGTCTAGCGTGGCGCCAAGATTGTCCACATTGGTGAGGAATACATGGGTTCCACCGCTTGCGACAAAGCGCTTTAGCAAGCCCGAGCGCCCTAGCGCATCGGCGACATCGCCGTGCCCCGTGGCATAGGTGCTTGGTGTGCCGTCGGCTTTGCGAAAGAGATGCCCCTCGCTTGTGAGTCGCAAGCTCAGGTCCTGGCGAAAGCAGAACGTGGCCGGGGCGCCGATGTCTGCGATGGCTTCGGTGAGCGCCTCGTGGGTTGCTTCGCTGCTCATGAGCCACAGCTCGGGGCGCTGACCGTACTGCATGTGGAGTGCATGCATCTCCGTCAAGCGCGCCTCGAGAAAGGTCCCGACGCCCGGGACTTCAGCGAGCGCTTTGACAATGCCGCCCATGCGGGTTGCCATGCCGCCAGCCAGCACCAAAACGGCCACGCGCCCCTCTCGGAGCAGCGATTCTCCTCGCAGCGTGGCTTGCTGGGCGGCGGACGACCCTGGTGCGGGCAGCCGAAGATAGTCCTCCTCGGAGGGCACCTCGGGCATTCCTGCGGGCACATTCATTGATGCCGTTGGGCCATTGCTCAAACGCATCGACCAACGCAGCAGGCGCGCGACGTCGAAACCATTCTGCGCTAATTTGGTTTTTAGTGCCTCCGGCAAGGCCGCGAGCTCGCGCTCAAGCAATGAAGTCATCTGGCGCCATGGTCGCCCATTCGCTCCCAAGGAGCAATGCAATGCGAAGTGTCGCTAGGGTCTACTTGAGCTTCGAGCCTGGTGCAGCGTCGTCCGCAATGCTTGCCAGAATCAGCGCCTCCGAAGGGCCGCTCGCCAGCAGCATGCCATGCGAGACCAGGCCTTTGCCAAAGTCTCGCGGCGCCAAGTTGGCGACGACCACCACGCGACGCCCGATGAGTTGCTCCGGCGCAAACGTGAGGGCAAGCCCCGCAACGATGGCGCGCGGCTCGGGCTCACCCACATCCACGGCGAGTTTGAGCAGCTTGTCTTTCTTGGGCACGCGTTCTGCTGAAAGCACCAAACCCACGCGCAAATCCACGCGCGCAAAGTCGTCGTAGGCAATCGCAGGCAGCGGCTCATCGGTCGTTGCGGGCCGCGTTGCCGTGGCCGCGACAACAGGGCTCATAGGCAGTACTTCTGCTGGCGGAACCAGCTTCACGAGCATGGCGGCGGTTTGGTCCTTGTCGAGCGTTTGAAACAGTGGCGCCCCAGGCGCAAGCTCATGGCCTATGGTCATCGGTGTCGTCTGCATGGGCCATGTGGAGCTCCCCAGCAACGCCACATGCGGAGGCAAACCCAGCTGCGCGCGCATCTCGGCGCCCTTGTCTGGCATCACGGGGGTGATGAGTCTTGAGAGCGTCTCGAGCAGTGAGAGCAGCGTCGAAAGTACCGTGCCCACGTGCGCCGTGTTGCCGGCCTTGGCCAGAGCCCAAGGCGCCGCGCGATCGACATATTGGTTGGCCAGAGACGAGATGGCCCACGTTGCTTCAAGCGCACGATGCGGCTCCGCATTCTCCCAAGCTTGAGCGCATTGGGTGAGGAGTGCATCTACTTGATCGTGCAGCTCTGTTTCGAGATCGCTCAGATCTGCGATGGCGGGCACCTTGCTGGCGGTCATCTTGACACATAGACCCAATGTACGTGCAAGCAGATTGCCAAGGTTTTTTCCAAGGTCTGCATTGTAGCGCTCCAGCATGGCGGCGTGATCAAAGTCGCCATCTTGGCCAAAAGGAATGGCGCGCAAGAGCTGAAAGCGCAGCACATCTCGGCCTAGTTCCTCGGCGATGCGCACGGGGTTGACTGCATTGCGCAAGCTTTTGGACATCTTCTGTCCGTCCACCGTGAGAAAGCCATGCGCCACAATCTGCGACGGCATTTGCTCTTCCGTGTATCCTGCAGCCATCAAAAATGCGGGCCAGTACACCGCATGAAAACGCAAGATGTCTTTGCCTACCAAGTGCGTCACGCGGCCTGTGTCGGTTCCGCGGGGCCAATAGTGCCCGAGCGCTCCGTCTACACCGCCTAGTGCGGAGAGGTAGTTGGCGAGCGCATCAAACCACACATACATGATGTGCCCGGGTGCGTCGGGCACGGGGATGCCCCACGAGAAACTCGTGCGGGATACACTCAAGTCCTGCAAGCCTCCGCGCACAAAGCTGAGGACTTCGTTGAGACGCGTAGTGGGTTTTACAAAATCCGGGTGACGCTCGTAAAACTCGAGCAGCGGTTTCTCAAACGCCGAGAGCTTGAAGAAATACGTCCGCTCTGCAAGCTTTTCGGCGGGTGCTTTGTGGATGGGGCAGAGGTTGCCTGGCTCAAGCTCTTTCTCGGTCTTGTAGGCCTCGCAGCCCACGCAGTACCAACCGTCGTAGCTGGCCTCATACAAGAATCCGCGACTGCGCACGCGCGTCCACAGGTCTTGCACGAAGTCCTTGTGGCGCGTCTCGGTGGTGCGGATGAAGTCGTCGTAGCCGATGCCGAGCTTGTCCCAAGCGGCCTTGAAGGGCGCGCTCATCGAGTCCACATAGTCTTGAGGCGCCATGCCGCGTTCGGTGGCAACGCGCTCCAACTTCATTCCGTGCTCGTCGGTGCCTGTGAGCAAGCGCGCGTCTTCTCCGCGAAGTGCGTGAAAGCGCTTGAGCGCATCGGCCGCGATGGTGGTGTAAGCCGTGCCCAGATGAGGCACGTCGTTTACGTAGTAGATGGGCGTTGTCACATAGAAAGACCGCGGCGTCATGGTTCTTTGGGTACCACAACGCCGCGGCATTGCTGCGCCTGAATGGGCGCTTTCAAATCTCCGTTCTGCGAGAATCGCCAGAACGGAACGTGTCTCAGAAGAACAAGATGCCGCCGCTCACGCCCAGCATCATGCTGTCGCTGGCATGACCGATGTCGAGGATCGAAACTTGCGCCTTGAGATCGATGGGCAGGTTGCCGTCGAGGAGGTAGCCCACGCCGAGGTTGGAGCCGACGTTGGTGGTCGAACTCGACACGCTAATGCCGCCAAACGAGGAGGTGGTCGAAACGAAGTTGAGGCCAAGCTCGGCGTCGCCGTGCAGGCCTTCGCGCTTGCCGCCGAAGTAGTAGCGTGCGCCGCCGAGCACGGGGACGTAGCTCACTGAGGTGTTGTATCCGCCAGTGCCATTGATGGTCAGGCCGGAAAGCGCAGCTTGGTCCTTAGGGAGACCATACACGTAGCCAATGCGGCCGGTGATCTCGAGATTGGGCTGCACGGCGTAGCCGATGCGGCCAAGCACGCCGATGCCCAAGGAGGTGATGTTGGCAAGATTGCCGACAGGGAGCTGCAGCGCCAAATCGCCGCCAAAGGTCAGCTTTTTGTCTTCTGGAATCGATGCGCTGGCGGATTTCGTCACTCCGAAAAGGGCCAGAGCAACGAGCGAGAGGGTCTTGATATGGGTCATGGCCGGCATCTTGACGCAGAAGTTTGCGGGCGCCACTTTTCCGACATCGATATTTGTGTGCAGGCCACACGCGACGCGTCACAGAGTGCAGCGGTGCCGCGCGACTACAGCATACGCGCACGGTGCTGCGCGACCCAGGGCGAGAGTTTGGCGCCCGCCTCGCCGGTGTCCGCCGTCTGAGTCCCGATGGCGCGCTCGGCGTTGGCTGCGGCAAGTGCGACTGCGACGGCGATGGCCGTGGCACGTTCGGGCAAAGGCTCG
>JAYWGD010000048.1:0-3120 GCA_043778435.1 Myxococcales bacterium
GGGCGCAGGCACCGGCGGGAACGACGCGCGCATTGTTTCGCGAGCGTCGCGCGCCGCATCGATTCTCTGAAGGGCATCGAGGGTAGGCTGAGCCAGCGCCGCCAACGCCTGCTCATCGGTGTACCTGTCGTCGTCGATGAGATCGTCGAATGCCAGGCTGTCGACGGCCTCCTGAGGTATACGCGCACCATCCAGAAGGGCGCAGCCCAGGTAGTACGACATCCCTCGCGGCAAGCGCCCTGCTGCATGGTAGCGATCGACCGCAAGATTCACGATCGGCGCGCCGTCTTCGTTGACGCCATCACCGCCGTAAGCGCGCAAAATGGTGCGCTCTACACCGACACTGGTATGCAGGTTGATGTAGCTCTGCACGTCTGCCGCCACACGCGACGCTACCGCGCGACAGTGCGCGACTTTTTGCACATCCATCGGGACATTCGCCATGCTCGGGCAATGCCACAACGCGACTGCGAAGTACAGCTTAGGTACTCGCCGTCGGACCGGCAGTTCGTCGCCTAGTACTGGCTAGGACGTTTCGTCGTGACCTCTGGCCTTGTCATTGCCCTCATCGTTGGCCCTGGGCACAAGCGTGCCCCAAGCCCACGCGCCCACGCGGACTGCAAGTCTCGCAACAAGCAGTGCCCAAACGAACATGGCCAATCGGTAGGACCACATGGGGAGCGAAAGACAGGTCGCCACACCGCCGAGGTGATCGTTCACGCGATCCATGTACCATGCAAGTGATTGGGCCGAGCAGTCTGCGCCTTCGATGTAAGACTCGGGGTAGCCTGTAAAGGTCTTGGAGAGAGCATCCAAGCATGTCACCAGCATGAACAGCGCGAGCAACCCATAGCCGCCGAACACGAAACGTCGGCGCCACTTTCGCTCAATGCTTTGCGCGCGCGCAAAGTTGGCCGTCGCCACGAACCAACCGATGACAAAGACAAGACCGCTGGTCGACGACGTCACAAATCCAACCAACAACAACGCCCACTGCGCGGCCGTGAGTGGTATCGCGCGATAGCGAGACAAGATCCAGGCGAGCCCGCCCACACCTAGCAAAATACCAAGCAAGAGAACAATGGGCGCGACGCCTTTGCCCCACGCGCCAAACACCCATCGCTGCCCAACTCCGAGCAGAGTCACATGAGCATTGGTGCTGGGAGCACCGAGGTCGAGTGACGGCGCTGACCACACCACGCTCCAAGCTTGGCTCGTGCGGAAGTGAATTCGATAACGACTTTTGCCCGGCACCAAAACCAAATGGAGGTTGCGCCCCGCCACTGAAGCCGAGGCCGGTGCGCCGCCCTGATCGCTGCTTCCAGTCACAGAGATATCCTGCGCGCCCTCGGGGAGCACAATCATGTGGGTGGAGCCCCGCGTGGTGCGAAGCGACAATTCTAAATCGAAGTCCGCACCCGAGTCTCCAGGCGTGGCTCGTAGTTCGGACGACTCGATGCTGAGCGATGCGCCGGCGGCGCCCGCCAGTGCCGACACTTCGAGCGCCAACGTCTGGCCAGGCCAAGGCAGAAATGTGTAAGGCGCATCCTTCGAGCCTCGCGTGGACTTTACACCCTTTGCATCCAGTGCCCACTGCGCGCCCGGAAGAAACCTCCACGTCTCGAAGACCAAACCCTCGGACGCCGCGCGCAAATCTAAGTGCCCAGGACGCGCTGGCAGCAACGAGCTCCATGTCACGCTGCCAGTCGGCGGTACAGTCATCGACAGTACCCCGCCATCGAGCACCACTGCATCGGTAGAAAGAGGTGTTTCTCCGGGAAATGCGGGTAATTTAAACCGCAGCGCAGAACCTGGCGAAGTGCGACTCACCTCGGTGCTCAGCACCCACGTCAGTCCCATGCTCAGGGTACGCGTGACTCGAAAACTATGCCATTCGGCACCTGATTGCGGAGCGGCTTGAACGTCATCGGCGCTCTTACCGCTTTGCAGTGAGGCGGGCGCCGCACGCGTAAGGCGAACCGACGACTCGCTGTGGCCTAAAGGCGAAACACCATCGGCAGCCCAGCCCTGTGCATCCACGGAAACCCGATGAGGAACATGCGGACCAAAACCGATCTCGAGGCTTGAACTCGAGGCAGGCAGAAGCCCCTCGTAGACAAGTTCATGCACGCCCTCAGACACCGGACTACGCATCTGCGCCGCAAGGTCATCAGGGCCATCATCCTGAGCGGAGAGAATCAATGCACCCGCAGGCTTGCCATCGAGCTGCACACGCATCGCGGTCCACGGTGTGACCTTCGGCAGCGCGACGGCCGAAAGCCCCGTGGCGTGCACACGCATTCGAAGGGTCAGCGCATCGCCGCGTATGCGAATCTGAGTTTCATCGACCTCCGCGATCGCCTTTGCCGACTCGAGAGTCATTCGCTCGCGCAGTTCGTCGAGCAACTCTTTGGACGGCAGGTCGGCGCGCGCTTCGTGGGACAACATGCATAGCGCAAGCATCGACGCCATGGGCAACAATCCAAGCCCACGCGAACGCCACGCCTCGGGGATCGCCAACGCCCAACGGCGAGGCAAAACCCATAGCGCCAGCGCAACCATGGCCGCAATCTTCACGAGGCCAAGCAAGCTTGTGCCCAAGGGCCCAACGGCAAAAACGCGTGCGCAGGCGTCTGGGTTCACCGTGCCCGTCCAGCCAAACGTCAGCGCATCGACGCGCCAAGCGGGCAGGCCTGGGCCCGCTTGCACGACGGCATTGGGGTCTTGCGCGTAGCTGTAATCCGCACTCTTTTTTCTGGCCTCGTTCTGCGATGGGGCGCTTTGCGCAGAACCAAAGGCCGACAAGGCAAGCGCGACATTCTCCTCAGTCATCGGTGCCGACGCGGATGCAGGCGGCGAAAGCTTTGGCATCGTGGGATCCTGCGCCGCTTCTGCGGTGTCCGCGGCGCGAGGGTTGGTGCCCATCATCTCCATCACACTCACCCCGCCAAGGCCTGCGCCCGATTGCGCAAGCGTGGGGTGCAGCACATGACGGAGCTCCTTTGCGGCCACGGTCCCCAGCGCCAGCATCATCCAAAGAGCAAAGGCCCAATGCGTCCATCGAACAACACGCACAAGCACGTGCGTGCGGGATGCCAGGGTTGCAACCATCCAAGCCAG
>JAYWGD010000049.1:0-3119 GCA_043778435.1 Myxococcales bacterium
GATGCTGGCGGAGGGCACATAGAGAGGCCCCACCCCCTTCACACGGCGCACCACGGCGGCCGCACGAATCTCTCCACTCACACGCAGCAGAAAGTACCAAGGCACCATGGGGCGCCCCACAACCCCCATCATCGCCCACGCGCGCGACTGCGAATAATGCGCGGTTGGCACGCTCCCTACAAACGCATCGAAGGCGTGACTGTCCCTGTCGGACAGCTCGGGACGGAACAGCGCTTCGAAAGCCATGGGCCTCCTTCTATAGGTCTTTGCGCGTCACTTGGGTATACACGGAGCATCATGTGGCGCCAGGTTCTCAAAGCTCTCCCCGTGCAGACACTTGCGCGCGTACTAGAGGCTCTGTGGCCCTTTTTGTTGGCGGCGTGGTTTGGCGCGGGCCGAGCCACAGACATGTACTACGGCGCGCAGGCCGCATCGCTGTTGGTGGTGGCGCTTGCTGCAGGTGCGTTTCAAGACAGTGCAGTGGTGCCGCGTTTGGCGCGCGCACGTGCACAAGGAGGCTCGGCCGAAGAGGCGAGCGTGATGGCCTCGCTCACGACGATTGCCGCAAGGTTGGGCGCGGGAATTGCGCTCCTGTTCTTGTTGCTTGGCGGCGCGTATCTCAGATGGGCCTTCGATGCATCCATGGCTGACGCCCTACGTTTTGTCATGCCGTTTGCTCTTTGCGCGCCACTGATGACGTTTCGTTCGCTGTGGGTGGCAAGCGCGCAATCGCGCGGTGCGTTGTCGGTGGCGCCGCTTGCGACGGCGTTGTCAGTGGCGCTGAGTACATTATTTGTACTCTGCACGCGAACGGGCATGGGTGTGTCGTCGGTGCCGATGGCTTTGTTCTTGGGTGAGGGCGCGTCGGCCGCTCTCGCGGGTCTGTTTGCGTCGCGCGCAGGGATCGCACTTGGCCGCTGGGGAGACGCGTCGCACCCCGATGCGCGCGCGTTGGTGCGGCTTGTTGGTTCAGAGGTGTTGGGCGGCGCAGTTACGCGCGTCAATCCGGTGATCGATCAGGCGTGTGTGCGCGTACTTGGCGTGGCGGGCGCGGTGACCCATGTAAAGTATGCGAGCGACATCGCCGGCGTCCCAAGCTCGGTGGTGGGGTCTGCCATTTTGCCTGTGGTGTTTCTCTCTTTGTCAGCGGCGTATGCAAGGAGTGACGGAGCCGAGTTTCGGCGTACCACGGCACGTGCGGCGTGGCAGCTTACGGGGCTACTCACGGTGGCCTGCGCACTCATCTACATCGCGCGTGCGCCCTTGATCGAAATGCTTTTTGGACATGGAAAAATGCTGCCATCCGACGTGGCCGCCATGTCGGCGCTGCTGCCTTGGGGCCTGGCCAATGCGGTTCCTCTTGGGCTGATGATGCTTTATGTACGTGCCAACATCGCGCTAAGCCAAAGCGGTATCATGTGGCGTGTCGGCTTGCTCAACGCAGGCCTTAACGTCTTGTTCGATGTGTTGCTCGGAAAGCTCTGGGGCGTAGGTGGCGTGGTGCTGGGCACGGCCGTCACGCATGCGGTCATAGCACTTGTGCTTTACACGCATTACCGCAGGGCTCGAGTGCTACTCCACAGCCCTCCAGCAAGCGTGTGAAGAGCAGTGTGCCTCCCAAAACTGACCGTGCTTGGTGTGAGACTCATCCCTAAAATTTAGGGTGCGAAGCGGGTCTTCTTCTTCTTCTTTGGCGGTGCGGCCATCGCGGGGGCTTTGCCCTTGGCGGTCGTAGCCGCAGGCGTCGCAGCTTTGGGCTCTGGGCCAACTTCGGATTCGAAGGTCCCCGACGAAGGCAACATGGCTCCTACCTTCCAGGTGTCGCCAGCTTTTCGTGGTTGGCGATCACACAGTTCCGCAGACGGTTTGCCTTGGTGATAGACGCGCACGCACGCTGCTGCACCACCGACAAATCGATCATCGGTGTAATGTACACGGAGCGATGTGGGTTGCTCGGAAGGTGCAATGTACAGGTTCGTGTGGAATCCCGAGAGCGCAGCGCTGCAGAACGAGGTCTTGGGCGTGGCGATTGAGCAAGTGGCTCCGGACTTGTCGGAGGCCAGTATTTCTACTCGCGGAAAGGTGCTGAGATCGTCGTTCGCATCAAAGTCGGCCCAACCCAATTGCACAAGTGTTCCCGCGCTGGCGTCGGTGCCGCAGCTCACGACGGCGCCGGCCTCACTTCGGCGTCCGCCTTCATCGCGGACCTCGAACTTGAGCACGTAACGGCCAAGTACATCGGCGGGAAAACGCACCTTGGTGTTCTTCTGAAGATACGTAAACTTTGACGACGAGCCCTTTGGGCGCTCCTCAAAAATCCAGGTCGAATCGACCACTGCAAAGTACCCGCGCGCATCGACCTTGGCCTCGCATTCGACCGTGTCGCCAGCCTTCACTGTAAGCTCACTTTTGCCTTCGGCTTCGCTCACCGCCCGGCACACAATGTTGGCCTGCGGGGTGTCCCCGCATGTCTCGGAGTCGGCGCGCTCGATGTGAAAGTGCACCACCTTTTCGGTGCGATCGACAATGGCAAACGTGGATGCTGCATCCTTGTCTCCGGCCACCGGACAGCCCGATCCCGGCAGGCGCTCCGACACATAAATATGAAGCGACGTGCCGGTTTCGATGACCTCGGAGATGCGAACGGCGGTGATGCCTTGCCAGTCGCTCACCGCCGCGATGACCATCTTGGCGTTCCAGTCGATCTGGGGCGGCGAGGGCGGCGCACTGGGCCACAAAGTATTCCAATCGTCTTGGTTTTTGATCAATCTGTACCCCGAGTTGGCGCCTCGGTAGATCTCGCTGCTTGCGGGCGCTAGGATCAGACGCTCGCCGTTTTCGCGCGTGGCTTCTTTCCCAGTTTTGAGCCGGTGAATGTAACTTGTGGGCGTAGGAGGCGGGCAAGCCGTGAGTCCTACCGCCAACACGAACAGCAACGCAGTGGGAGCAAAATGTCGCATCGGCGTGGCATCCTACCGTAAGCTGTCGTGGGTTGGGCAAATGCTCGACGAGCCGCTCAGTGAGCCAGCCATCCGCGACCATGCCTTGTGTTCCCATCAGCAACGAGGTTATGCCTGCAGCAGTCGTGAACGAAGCGCTCCTCATGAACCGTATTTTAA
>JAYWGD010000050.1:0-3119 GCA_043778435.1 Myxococcales bacterium
GTCCTTGTGACGCTCGAACAGAACCTTTGTCCCCACGCGAACACCACTCCGTGGCGCCATGCGGATGAGCGACAACGCGGCTGCTTTGCGCAACTCGACGTCGTACTTCTTGTTCGAAAACACGGCCTCCAACTTGGTCGGACCGTGCTCCGTGCTCTCCCAACGCGAGATGTCCGCAGTACCTACCGCACAACCACCAACCGAAAGAGACGCGCTTACTGTTGCGATTGCGACCATGGTTCGCACGCGCAGCTCAATGCCATTTGCCATGCCCTGAATGGTACCTGGAGCAAGGCGCCGATCTCAACAAAACAGCGAGAACCGCATGCACCATTTTTGCATCGCGCATCGAACGCGAAAAAACGGCCCATTTTCCGAGAGCACTGAAGTGCCTGAAACTTGGCCTCGACCCTGTGAATTCGTAGGTTTGAGTTGTGATGCGTATCCCGGCCTCTCCGCCTCGTTCGTCTGCCAAGGAGCCCGACTGGCTGCGCGGTGCCCCCGCGGCCCGCGTGATTGGCCCTCAGGGGCACGGCTACACCCGCGGCCGCGAAGTATTGGCCCTCGCCTTGTGGGGACTCGCAGCCGTGTGGACGATGGCGTTGGGTTCGTACCACGTGGTGCGTGGCACATCGTCGACGGACTTTGTCGGCACGCGCGCCAACTGGGTGGGGCCGGTGGGCGAGGCGCTTGCCTCCGCCGCGGTGGGGTCCGTGGGATTTCTTGCTTGGGCGGTGCCGCTCAATTTGGTCTTGCTTGGCGTCCCGTTTGCACAACGCGGTAAGAACGCGCTTACCCCACTGCGCGCGGCGGGCGATCTGTTGCTCATCGCACTGGTGTCTGCCTTGGTTCGATTGTGCGCGCCCACGAGCCACGTGTTTGGCGACCGAGAGGCCTCGGGCGCCGTCGGGGAATTGCTTGGAGAATTGCTGCGTGGCGCGTTTTCCACGCCGGGCGCCGTGCTCATGACGCTGTCGGCCACGGCGCTTGTGTTGATTGCGCGCGCGCGGTTTTCGTTCATCGCGTTGCTTGAACAGTTGGGCTGGTTGGGCGCCACCTCGGCGCGGAAAAGTGCGGAAGGCGCAGCCCACATGGCCAGCGCGTGGCGCACGGCCCGAGCCATAGAAAAGGATGCACGTGCGGCGCGGCAGGCAGCTGCCGAACCACGCATTCAGATGACGCCAACGCCCAGCATTGCGCACGTGTATCATGCACCCATCGATCCGGATGAGGGCATGTCTCTGGCCCGTGCGCTCTCGCTCGCACCCATGCCCGATGTGGTGTTTGAGCCCCTCACACAAAGTCCCGCTCCCGTGGCAGTGATGGCCCTGAGCTCGTTGCCCCGGCCGCAAGTACCGGCACCCGTGCATGTCGCTGAACCCATTGTGCTCGCGGCGGTCGAGCCCGTGAAAGCGATCAGCTCACAAGCGATACACGAAGAGCGCGAGCAAGTTCCTACCATCGTAGACACCTCCGCGCATGCGGCCAAAGAGCGCCCCGCGACGGTGAAACGCAGCGCGCATCGCAAGCCGACCAAAGACGAGTTTCAGCTTCCGTCCATCGATTTCTTAGAGCGCATCACCACCGAGCCCATGGCGAATGTGGACAAAGAGCAGCTGCTCAAAAATGCCGAGCTGCTGATCAAGACGCTTGGCGATTATGGTGTAAGCGGCAAGGTAGAAGAGATCCTCCCTGGCCCCACAGTGACCACCTATGAGGTCTCGCCGGCGGCAGGTACCAAGGTCTCTAAAGTGGCAAGCTTGGCCGACGACTTGGCGCTCGCCCTTGCGCGCAAAGTGCGTATTTTGGCTCCGATCCCAGGAAAAAACCGCATTGGATTCGAGTTGCCCAACGAGCGGCGTGCGCCGGTGGGCCTGCGAGATTTGGTGGAAGATGCACGCTTTCAGGGGATGGATGTGCCGCTGCCCTGCGTGCTCGGGCGCGACATTGTGGGCAACCCCGTCTATGCCGATTTGGCAAGCATGCCCCACGTCATTGTGGCGGGTGCCACCGGTGCGGGCAAAAGCGTGGGCCTCAATGTGATGCTCACCTCGCTCTTGTATCGCCGCACGCCCGAAGATTTACGCATGCTGATGATCGATCCGAAGGTGGTCGAGCTTGCGCCTTTTGATAAGATTCCTCACCTGCTTTTGCCGGTGGTCACGGACATGAAGCAGGCGGCCAATGCGCTCAAGTGGGCGGTGGACGAGATGGAGCGCCGCTACCAAATGTTCGCGGACGCAGGCACCAAGAACCTCGGCACTTACAACGGGTGGCAGGAAAAAGTGGCGCGCGGCGAGATCAAAAATCCGAATCCCAAAATGGTGATGGGCACGGACCACAACAACTTGCCCGACATGGTGCTTGCCGAAGCGGGCACTGGCGAAGGCGAAGCGCCACTGCCGGAGCGGCTGCCGTACATCGTGATCGTCATCGACGAGTTTGCGGACTTGATGATGCAGAATGGCAAAGACGTGGAGACCAGCGTGGCGCGTTTGGCGCAAAAAGCACGCGCTGCCGGCATGCACGTGATCTTGGCCACGCAGCGCCCCAGCGTGGACGTGATCACGGGCATGATTAAAGCCAATTTCCCGACCCGCATTGCGTTTCGCGTGGCGCAAAAAGTGGACAGCCGCACCATCCTCGATGAGCAAGGCGCTGAGCATTTGCTGGGCCGCGGCGACATGCTTGTCAAGCTCAACGGCACCAACGACACGCGCCGCGTTCAGTGCCCGTGGGTGAGCGAAGACGAAGTACAACTCATCTGCGATCACCTGCGCGCGCAAGGCGAGCCCGTATACGACGAAAACATTCTCAAGCCGCGCGATGAAGAGGGCGCCGCCGATGACGAAGAAGACGAGAAAGACGCCGTCTACGACGACGCCGTGCGCGTGGTGGCAGAGACAAGACGCTGCTCCACCTCGTGGCTGCAGCGCAAGTTGGGCCTAGGCTACAACCGCGCCGCGCGCATCGTGGAGATGATGGAGAAGCGCGGCATCATTGGCCCCGCCAACGGCGCCAAAGATCGCGAAGTGCTCATCACGGCGTTCTGAGATGCGTGCATCACGCATGCAACACGTACAGGGGCCAAAGGGTTCCCGCCGGTTGCGACAGGAGGC